>NZ_JBFUIP010000271.1:0-5026 GCF_056401815.1 Aminobacter sp. P4_D5
GGGTAGCACAGCAGCCCGTTGCGGTGCTCGACCGCCTTCAACACTGCCTTGCGCGTGCTCGACATGTAGCAACCGAAGATGATCCTGACGCCGTCTTCAACAAGTAGCTTGTTGGCCAGACGATTATAGGCGACTGCATCGGAGCCCGGATCGTAATGGACGGCGACGAGCTCACGACCGTTGATGCCGCCTGCTTCGTTGACCTCGTGGATGGCAAACAGCGTCGCATTCAGCATGCTACGTTCCATCACCGAAGTGACACCGGTCTGGGAGAACAACACGCCGACCTTCATCGGCTCCTCGGTTCTTGTCGCCATCAATTGCCAACTCCGTCAGATTGTTCATCCGCGAACTCGACACAAAAAAAGCGCCCAGCGCGGGAAACCGCAGCAAGCGCCTTTGCTCGACCGATAGGGACATCGCTGTCCTTACGTAAGTTGTGCCTGAAGCTACCTAGCCCGTCAACTCGCTTACGCTTCGGCAAGCCACATTCGTCTTCGAGACAGCAATGCGACTGTGAACTCCAGTGCTGAAAGTGTTGTCGAACAATTCCAGCCGAGCCGGCAAACCGTACAAAACGTGGCTTTCCTTGGCATTGGACGCATCGCGCGAATTGCCAGTTGACAGAAATCCGCAAGTCTCGGATGATCATTGGCATCAGGCCTGCGACGATGCGGGCTGAGAACAGAGCAAAAAGGCTCCTGCGGGTCATCTCCGCCGGAGCCTTTTTGCGTTTTATCACCACTGCGCTGCGCCCGACTTTTCTTCGGCTCCGCAGACAGCAACGACGCTGACAATACCCATTGCCGCTTGGAGCGACGCAAGTCTCTCCTACCAAAAAATCCCTGAGATTCCTGTCGGATCCCAGACGTGCGGAGCTTTGTCAAAACGGTCCGCGCGGCGGAGCACAAAACAACATCAGCCTGAGGAGGAACTGGACGTGAATAAAGTTGAGACGTTTGGCACTGCGGTGCGCGTGGCCTGCGATGTGGGCGGCACATTTACCGACGTGTGCATCCTGAATGAGGCGTCCGGCAAGATACATGTCGCCAAGACGCCGACGACGCCGGATCCGATAGACGGTGTGCTCAAGGGCATCGAAGCGGGCGGTGTCGCCCTTCGCGACATCATCCTGTTCTCGMATGGTACGACGCTAGCCACGAACGCGTTGATCACCCGCCGTTTCCCGCCCGCCATCATGGTCACGACCAAGGGTTTTCGCGACGTCATCGAAATCCGGCGCGGCACGCGTGACGATCTCTGGGACACGTACAAGGAAATGGCCCCGCCCTATCTGCCGCGCCGCGACCGCCTAGTGGTCACCGAGCGCATCGACTACTCGGGCAAGGTCATTGAGGGCGTCAATGAAGCCGAGGCGCGTGAACTCGCCCGGGTCATCAGGAAGCGCAATGTCAACAACATTGCCATCTGCTTTGTGAATTCCTTTGTCAATCCCGAGAATGAGCAGCGGATGCGCGACATCCTGCTTGACGAATTGCCCGGCGTTTCAATTTCGCTGTCGAGTGACATCATGCCTGAAATCTTCGAGCATGAACGCTTCAACACCACAGTCGCCAACACCGTGCTTGGACCGGTCGCGGGACAATATGGCGCCGAGCTCGAAAGCCGCATGCAGGACGGCGGCTATGCCGGCGACGTGCTGCTGCTCCATTCGGGCGGCGGCGTGATGACCGCCAAGGGCGCCACCAAGTTCGCAGCGCGCCTCGCCGCTTCCGGYAYCGCCGCCGGCGCGATCGCAAGCCGCTTCATCTCCGAACTGGCCGGGTACAAGAACTCGATCAGCCTCGACATGGGCGGCACCAGCACCGACATCAGCCTTTGCTCTGATGGCCACCTCCACGTCACCAACGACTGGCATGTCGAATACGGCTATCCGATTCGCTTCCCAAGTATCGAGGTGCTGACCATCGGCGCCGGCGGCGGCTCGCTGGCCTGGCGCGACGCGGCCGGTGCACTTCGCAACGGACCGCAATCCGCGGGCTCGACGCCGGGACCGGTCTGCTACAACCAGGGCGGGACGGAGCCGACAAACTGCGACGCCAACGTGTTTCTCGGTCGCTTGGGAACCAAGCTCGCCGGCGGCAAGGTCGAACTTGACATCAAGCTTGCGGAAAGCGCCATCAACCGCGTCATCGCTGAACCTTTCGGCATGGATGCGGAGCAAGCGGCACTTTCGATCCTCAAGGTCGCGAACGCCAACATGGCTGACGCCGTTCGCCTGGTCTCGCTGCGCAAGGGTTACGACCCACGCGACTTCGCGCTGGTCGCCTTCGGCGGTGCGGGTGCGTTGCACGGCGTGGCTCTGGCTCGGGATCTGTACATCCCTGTCGTCCTGATCCCGCCGAACCCTGGCGTCACCTCGGCAATGGGCTGCCTGCTCGTCGACATCACTCACGACATCACGCAGATGTACACCGATACGGTCAGCGACATCGACATGGCCGAACTCAACAATGCCTTCCGCCTCTTGGAGGAAGACGGTCACGACCGCCTGTTGAGCGAGGATATCTCTCCTGAGCAGATGCTGTTCCAGCGCTACATCGACATGCGTTATCTCGGCCAGTGGCGTTCGATGTCGATCCCGGTGAGCGCCGACATCACCAACCTTGATGAGGCGGTCAAGCAGTTCCATGAGGAACATGGCCGCGAGCACAACTACTCCAGGCCCGACGCCCCGGTCGAGGTGTGCCGCATCCAAGTCAAGGCCACCGGCCTCAACCGCAAGGCGGAACTGGCGAAACACGAACTACGCAAGGCCCCGCTCCCGGCTCCGGTCGGCGAACGCCTGGTGCGGTTCGACGAAGCGCCCGAGCGCATCCAGACGCCGATCTACGACCGCTCGACCCTCCATGCAGGCGCGGTTGTCGTTGGGCCCGCGATCATCGACCAGCTCGACTCCACCATCGTCGTGCCACCCGGGATCAAGGCCGAAGTGGATGAGTACCTGATCATCAGGATGCACGTTCCGCAGCAGTCCTGAACCACGCACCTATCGCCACACAAATTTGAATTGGAGATTGGAAATGGCACCGAAAAAAGATCGCCGTACGCTCGATCCAGTTACCTTCGAAGTTCTGAAGAACGCCTACGTCAACATCGTCGACCAGATGGCAGAGCAGATCCTGCGCACCTGCTACTCGTTCGTAATCTACTCCCGCGACTTCTCCTCGGCCCTGTGCGACCCGACCGGAGACACGATCATGCAAGGCAGCGGCGATATCGCCGCTCACGTCGGCACGCTTCATTTGACCGCCAAGGCGGTGATCAAGAAGTTCGGCAACGACGTTCATCCAGGTGACGTCTTCGTCATCAACGACGTCTACCAAGGCGGAACCCACTTCAACGACACCCGCCTGTTCGCGCCAATGTTCTACAAGGGTGAACTCCTTGGCTACGCTCAGGCCAACGGCCATTGGGCGGATGTCGGCGGTGCCGTGCCCGGTTCGTTCAATGTGAATGCGCTCGATCACATGGCCGAAGGCCTGCGCATCACGCCGGTCAGGGTCTACAGCAAGGGCGTCTATCTCTCCGACGTCGCCGAGCTTATCGCCCACAACACGCGCGCGCCCAGTGACATCATCGGCGACCTCCAGGCGCAGGCGGAAGCTTGCCGTCTTGCCGAACGCGAGGTCCAGCGCCTGTGCGACAAATATGGCGTCGACACGATCAAGAAGTCGTTCAACGAGGTCCAGGACTACGTCGAGGATATGACGCGCCAGCGCATCTCCGATTTGCCTGATGGTACCTGGGAGACCATCGATTACATTGACGTTGACCCTGACCTTGGCGAAGGTCTTGTCCCCATCAAGGTGAAGATGACCATCGATGGCGACCGCGTCCACTATGACCTGACCGGATCGCATCCCAAGTCTGTCGGTTCATTCCTGAACTGTTGCTACGGCGGCGCATTCGCCGCAGTGGTTGCCGGAACGAAAATGCAGTCACCGGACATTCCGATGAACTCCGGCTTCTACCGCGTGGTAACAGTCGATGCCGGCCCGCTCGGCTCGGTCGTCAATGCCGAATGGCCCACCCCGGTCGCCGGCTTCGCTTCCGGGCCGTTCGAAAAGATCATGAACGCGGTCTTCGAGCTCTGGGCGGAGGTCCTGCCGGAACGCGCGATGGCCTGCACCTTCAACCTCGACTATCTGCTGATCGGCGGCCGCGACACGCGTCACGAAGGCAAGCCCTACTTCATGTGGTACGACTGGATGGTCGGCGGCTGGGGGGCGCGAAACGGCCGCGACGGCTGGGCGGCAACTGGCCCGGTGTTCGGCGTCCAGCTCGGAACCCAGCCCTTCGAAGGCCAGGAGCGGCTGTCGCCTGTGTTGACCACCTGCCACGAGCTGATGACCGATTCCGGTGGCCCTGGCGAGTTCCGCGGCGGTCTTGGCGTCCAGAAGGGCGGCACGCTTTACGCCTGCGAACGCACCGTGGTGTCCTATTGCTGCGACCGCGAACGCTCAATCACCTGGGGCCTGTGGGGCGGATTGCCCTCCATCCCGCACGGTGTCTGGGTCAATCCTGGGCAAGAGACGGAGCGCTACCTTGGCTCCCTCTTCTCCGGTGTGCCGCTGCAGCAAGGCGACACCGTCCAGCGCCCCTCGGCCGGCGGTGGTGGTCTTGGCGATCCCCTCAAGCGCGATATCAAGAGTGTGCTCGGTGACGTGGTCGAAGGCTACGTTTCGGTGGAGCGGGCCAAGAAGGACTACGGCGTTGTCGTCCATGTCGTGGATATCGATCTCGACGAATACAAGATCGACGAGAACGCCACGCTCGCCGAACGGGCGCGCATCGCCAGCCATCGCAAGGAATGGCTGCACGAAGACGCCGAGAAGATCGCCGCACTTTATCGCGACAAGAAGCTCAACATGCTCGATCTGATTCGCCAGTACGGCGTGATCGTCGACTGGGGCTCGGGCGAGCTTCTTCCCAAGACCACCGCTGAGTTCCGCGAGATGCTGAAGCGGCGGACGGTTCCCTACTGGACGGCATCGGGCCAGGC
>NZ_JBFUIP010000272.1:0-4846 GCF_056401815.1 Aminobacter sp. P4_D5
GTCGAGCAAGGTGGCTGGAAAACAAAGGCGGATACGGCAGCGCTAATCAAACACGCGGAATCGGTGCCGTCCTATCCGAGGGGTCCACTCTTCCCGCTGGGTGAGGTCGCGATGCGGGCGCAGGATCATCAGGCGTTCATGGATATATTCCTTCTGCAGATGCAGGGAGGAGCGCTTGCCAAGTATGGTATCGCCCCAAAGGATTCCACGATCTACGACGCCGATGTTGACCTGACGAAGGGCTGAAATCTTGCGGCCGCTAGAAAACGAAGCGTTCAAAGTGGAAGGGGTCAGCAAGATGTTTGGCGCCTTCCAGGCACTTAAAGACGTATCCTTGGGTGTTCACCACGGGGAGGTCTTGGCAATCATCGGTCCGAACGGCGCGGGGAAGACGACTTTCATCAACATCGTGAGCGGCGTCTTCAGGCCGACCAGCGGACGGATACTCTTGGAGGGCGCCGATATTACGGCGTTTTCCCCCCAGCGGCGTACGCGGCTCGGCTTGTCGCGTACATTCCAGATCACCAGCCTGTTTCGCGGCATGACCGTGGCCGAACATATGCAGCTCGCGGTTCGGGGTAGTGATGCGCTTGGCCATGAGCGCGCCGAACTGCTCGAGCAAATGGGATTGGCTAAGAGTGCGGAGCGACAAGTCGACACGCTTTCGCATGGCGACCAACGGATTCTCGAAATGGCCATGGCCATGGCGACCAAGCCAAAGGTGCTGCTGCTGGATGAACCGACGGCGGGCATGAGCGTTGCTGAAACCGACAACATGATCCGGCTTATATGCGATCGGTTACGCAGCAAAGCCGGTGTCATCATCATCGAGCATGACATGAGCGTCGTCACGCAAACCAGCGACAAGGTAACTGTGCTCGCGGCCGGGGCTGTCGCTGCCTCCGGACTGCCGGAGGCAGTACTTCGCGATCCTCTCGTTAAGGAATTGTATCTTGGAAGCGCTGCAGGTCACTAACCTTAGGGCGTATTACGGCAAGGCCCAGGTTCTACAAGGCTTGAACCTTTGCGCCCAGGCAGGCGCCGTGACCGCAATTTTGGGGCGCAATGGGGCGGGGAAAACAACCTTGCTCAAATCGCTAATGCGTTTGGGGCCGAGGGTCGAAGGAGACATCGCTATCCTGGGCAGTTCAACATTTGGGATGTCTGCGGATGCGATCGCTCGGCTTGGTGTCGCCTACATGCCGCAGGACGTCAGGGTCTTTCCGCGCCTGTCGGTTCTCGAAAACATTCAGGTTGCCGCTAGGACGGTGTCGAACCCGCGGCCGCTGAGAGAAATACTGGAAGTCTTGCCGGAGATCGAACCAAAGCTGGGACAACTGGCCGGAACATTGAGTGGCGGACAGCAACAGCTGGTCGGGATCGCGCGCAGCCTGTCCATGCGATGCCGACTGCTTCTGATGGATGAGCCCACGGAGGGACTCATGCCCCGGTTGGTTACGCAGGTCGGGGTGATCMTACGGCGCTTGGCGGCTGAAGGCGTGGCGGTCGTAATCGTCGAGCAGAATGTTGGACTGGTTCTCGACATCGGCCACGCCATTCACATAGTCGAGAAGGGCCTCATCAAATGGCAAGGGACGGCGGAAGAGGTAGTTTCCGCCAACGTGATCGATCGATACATGGGCGTAAACGTCCTTGAAGAAGACGAAAAGAAGGCAGGCAAAAAATGAAAGTCGTATTCCTGGGCGCGGGCCTTATGGGCGAACCAATGGCCGAACATCTCCTCCGTGCTGGTCACGAGGTGTTCGTCGTGGCGCATCGCAATCGCGAGCCGATTGAACGCCTCAAAGCTCAGGGAGCTATCGAGGTCGAATCTGCGGCGGTGGCGGCGGCAGCGAGCGATATCACCTTGATGATACTGCCCACCTCTAGAGAGGTTGAGAAGGTACTGTTCGGCGAAGCCGGTGTTGCGGCTGGAATGCGGCAGAACCATCTCGCTGTCGACATGGGCACCTGCTATCCAGCGGACACAAAGCGCTTGGCGGAGCGCTTTGCCCAAATGGGAGGACGTTTGATCGACGCACCCGTTACCGGTGGGGTCGACGGGGCTCGTGCTGCGACCTTGTCAATCATGGGGGGTGGGGACGTTGACGACTTTGACGAGGCGCGACCGCTGCTTTCAGCATTTTCCAGCAATCTCTACCATTTTGGTGAAATTGGCGCGGGCCACGCGGCCAAGTTAGTCCAGAACATGATCGGATTTGTCGAAGTCGCAGCTGTAGCTGAAGGGCTCGCGCTGGCGCAGGCGTTGAAATTGGACCCACAGACCTTCTTCCATATGCTCACCAATTCGCACTCCAACAGTCCCATTATCCAGTGGATGGTGCCCAAGGTGTTTGCTGGCCAGTTTGAAGCCGAGGCCAGACTCGACATTGCTTACAAGGACATGAGCCAAGCGGTGAAGATGGCCCGCGAGATGACCAGCCTTCCACTCAATATCGCCAACGCCGCCACAGAGGTCTTTCAGCTCAGTCGTTCATTCGGGTTTGGGGACCAGGACAGCACGGCCGTGGTGCGAGGATTGGAAAAGCTGCTTGGTGAGGAAATCCGCGTGACGCCGAGAGCGTCTCAAAACGCGTGATTATTCAGGTCGCACAGGAGCCGATCCAATGACTGATCTGGAACGCAGCGAGCCTATGGCGCGAGTGGCGATGCTGGACGAGGCGCTAGTGTCCTCGAAAATGGACGCCTTTCCGATCCTTCTAACGGAGGAACTCTCCGCAGAGGCTGTTCGCGCGTTCCAGAACACCTTCCCGAACCTGAAAATTCTGCAACCTTCGGACCAGACTCTTGGGGGCGTGCTCAGGGCGGCTGACGGCACTAGGGTAGTCGTCACCACCGTCAAGTATCGGTTGGATAGAGAGTTTTTCCAGGCTCTACCCAACACCGTCCAAATTATCGCCCTTTACTCGGCAGGCCACGAGCATGTCGATATCGATGCCGCGCGCGAGCGCGGCGTGTCCGTCATCAAGACATTTAACGTTCTCGCAGACTCTGTTGCCGATTTAGCCCTTGCGCTCTTGCTGACTATGACGCGCCGTCTCCTAGAAGGCGTCGATCTGGTGCGAACCGGCCAGTGGATGGGCTGGTCGCCGACCTTGCTTCTGGGGAGGGAACTCAGGGGCCAAGTGCTCGGCATCTATGGGATGGGAAGTATCGGCCGCGAGGTCTCGACGCGCGCACAGGCGTTCGGCATGAACGTCGCGTACAAAAACCGAGCGCCTCTTCCTCGAGATCTCGAGGGAGGCGCGCGTTTCGTCGCCGATGACAGGGAGTTCCTTGCAGCTTGTGACGTGCTGCTCCTGTCGGCAGCCTGCACTCCGCATACCCGCAAATATCTGGATGCTAGCCGCATCTCCTGGCTTAAACCGGGCGCTTTGGTGTTGAATGTTGCTCGGGGTGAACTGGTCGATGACGATGCGCTTATTGAGGCTTTACTGTCCGGCCATATCGCTGGTGCAGGCTTGGACGTTTTTCAAAACGAACCTGCAATGGACGCCAGGTATCTAGCGATACCAAGCGTGGTCCCATTACCTCACATCGGCAGTGCCACGCTGGAGGCCCGCGCGGCTATGGCCGATTCGTTGGTTGACGGCATTGAGCGAATTCTTCTCGGCCAAACTGCCGCGCAACAGCTGGTGTAAATAGGCGTTTTTCAGCGAACTTGAAAGACCGCCCTTCAGCTTTTGGGGGAACTATCCATAGAAAGAAGGGTGGAAAGAAACAAATGAAACATCTCTCTTTCGCTTGTAATGTCTAGTTTATAGTATAATCGCCAACGATGGTTCTTGACCGTTCCCACGGAGACGCCGAGCTGCTTGGCAATTGCTGCATTCGGAAGGCCTACGAACGAAAGCCGGACTATTTCTGCTTCTCTAGGCGTCAGATCTTGCTGCCGACAAAAAGCGTCAAGGGCGGCCTCTCCTGATGTTGAAAGCGGCTCTGGCGATCGCCGCTCCACTACGATGAGGTGTCCGCTGGGCGCCAAGGAAAAATCGTCGGGCAACTGATCCCAATGCACGACTTGCTGGCTGTCCAGTTGCAAGAAAGCGGGACCGGCATTAGCGATCTGCTTGAGAATTTGGGGAAGTACCGTGGCCACTTTGGGATTTATGGACCAAGCCTCGTTGGCATAAGCTATTTCGCCGCGCCGGTCGAGCACCATGAGGGCGTTGCTGAAATTCTCGTCGATCGTTTTACTGTTGATTGTTCTGGCTGCAAAGAACAAGCGATCCATGTGAAGCTTGTGCAGTGCCTCCAGACTTGGGAGCAGTGCATTGGCGATTTCAAAGTCGCGCGGTTCGAAACGAACTCGGTGCCGCTCACAGCAAAATGCGATGGTGACACCGCCATAAGCGGGCAGAACAATCGCGAGCTCATCGTAGATTGACATCTTGACCAGCTCGGCCAGATAATTTTCGTCAGTCTCGGTTGTCAGTGCACGTAAACTCACGACGGTGGGCTGAATGTTCGTACGCGCCAGCTTGTGGAGCGGATCGACGCGATAAAGACCTGCCAGATAGTAGGCAACGCCTTCCTCGGTCAGCGCCTGGTTGAGAATGAAAGCCGGTCTGTCGTAGGCCGAATAGCGCATGACCAATCGCTTTCCGCAGCGCAAGACGGTGCTCAACAAAAGCGAAGCCCTATTGTAGAAGTTGTCTGTCCCGACTGCGGCGATTACATTTGCAAGCTCGGTGAGAAAATCCGCTTTGCCTGTCAGCTTGCTCGGCTGCCTGGCGCTTTCCGTCTGGCTGTCCATTGTCAATGTGCTTCCTGAATTCGCTGGGACAATGTTTGCCCGTGGAGTTCCGTTTGAGCAACACGATCG
>NZ_JBFUIP010000273.1:0-4842 GCF_056401815.1 Aminobacter sp. P4_D5
GCTGTCGCCTCGACCATCGCCCAATGCATGTCCTGAATGCGCATTCTCGTCTCTCCGTGTGCCATCGTCAGCGTGGATGGCAAGCCGCTTCGCCTGCTTTCGGCGATCCTGTCCCAGCCAAAGCTGAAGCGGCCCTATATCAAACAAGTTCCATTAGGAACAAAAAATCGCAGTTGACGCAACATTATTTTCCGATACCGTTCCGATTGGAACTAATTTGAATGAGGGGGAGATGGATCAGTCGCTGCACCCAGCCTTGTATGAGGCACGCGCTGGCCGGACGAAGTCCGAGCTGGCCGATCTTTCGCCGGACGATCCACTGTTTCCCAAGCTGTGGGAAAATCCCTGCTGGTTTTCGTTCCGGCTGAATTTCCTGGCCTTGCAGTTCAACACCCCGGTCTATGGCCGCATCCAGCAGCAGCTGGGTTTGCTCAGGCCTGAATTCGTGGTGCTGTGGTCGCTCTATCTGAGCGACAAGCTGACTCTGACCGAGGTTGTCCGCTCCTCCGGCTTTCCCAAGAACACGCTGAGCCGCGCTGTCAACAAGCTGGCAACGCTCGGCATGATCGACCGCGAAACCGATCTCGCCGACCTGCGGCGCGCCACCTTGATCCTGACGCCCAAGGGGCGCGCGGCGGTGATGGAGGTAGAGCAGCTGATGATCAACCAAGAGCGCATGATGCTGGAGAAGCTGTCGCCGGCGGAGCGGCTCAGCCTGTCCGAAATTCTCACCAAGCTCGTCGTGGCCTCGGAAGGCTGGCCGCGCGAGATCGAAGATGATCCGGAAAGCTCTGGCGGCCAGCCGACGTAGCGTCCGTCCGATTTCAAGCCAAGACCATGAGGAAATCTATGAAACTCGCATCTCTCCTGCGCGCCACAATGCTGGCGAC
Source organism: Aminobacter sp. P4_D5 (assembly GCF_056401815.1). Classification (NCBI taxonomy): domain Bacteria; kingdom Pseudomonadati; phylum Pseudomonadota; class Alphaproteobacteria; order Hyphomicrobiales; family Phyllobacteriaceae; genus Aminobacter; species Aminobacter sp. P4_D5. The sequence goes on from NZ_JBFUIP010000273.1 coordinate 891, forward strand.
GACACTGCTGACGCCGATGGTGGCAATGGCCGACGACCTCGTCATCGCCACCAAGTCCGGCCCGGCCTCCATGGACCCGCACTTCACCGCGACTTCTGCCAACGCCGAAGCGACCAAGCATGTCTTCGACACGCTGCTGAGGTCAGGCAACAATCTCGAAATCAAGCCCGGCTTGGCGCTGAGCTGGACGGTGGTCGATGACGCTACCTGGGAGTTCAAGCTACGCGACGGCGTGAAGTTCCATGATGGCTCGGACTTCACCGCCGAGGACGTGAAGTTCTCGATCGAGCGCATCCCCAATGTGACCGGCCCCAACCCGTCGACCATCTTCGTGCGCCGGGTCAAGAGCGTCGAAGTTGTCGACAAGCTGACCGTGCGCGTCAAGACGGAAGGCGCAGCCCCGACGCTGCCCAACGATTTCGTGCGCCTGTTCATCGTCTCGCAAAAGGCTGCAGCAGCCTATTCGACCAAGGAGACGGCGGCCGAAGGCTTCAATTCCGGCAAGGCGACGATTGGCACCGGCCCCTACAAATTCGTCAGCTGGGCGCCCACGCAGGATATGGTACTCGAGAAGTTCGATGGCTACTGGGACGGCGCCCAGCCTTGGGACAAGGTGACCCGCAAGGAAATCCCCAACGACGCAGCGCGCGTCGCGCAGTTGAAAGCCGGCCAGGTCGACCTGGTCTCTAAGGTTCCGGCGACTGATCTGGCCAACCTCGAGGCCGACAGCAACATTCAGGTCATCAAGGACGAGTCGGTCTACATTCCCTACCTCGAGTTCGACTTCCGCGAGAGCTCGCCGATGGTCTGGGACAATGCCGGCAAGAAGCTCGACAAGAATCCCTTCCTCGATCCGCGCGTTCGTGAAGCCTTCGATCTGGCGCTCGACCGCCTGACGATCTCGGAGGTTGCGCTCGAAGGCATGGGCGTGGTGCCCACACAAATGGTGTCGTCGAACATCTTCGGCTACAACAAGGACATCCAGCCCGCCGCCTTTGACGTCGAGAAGGCCAAGCAGCTGATGGCCGACGCCGGCTATGCTGATGGCTTCAAGGTGTCGCTCAACTACGCCAACGACCGCATGCCATCCGAGCTCGGACCGACCGTTGCGCAGCTGATGGCCGCTATCAACGTGAACATGGAAGTCAACGGCGTTCCGGCCGCCGTGTTCAACCCTGCCAAGACGCGCGGCGAATATTCGCTGTACATGGCGTCCTGGGGCACGTTGACCGGCGAGGCGAATTACATGCTGTCGTCGCTGATGCACACCAACGATCCCTCAAAGTCGCTGGGCGCCTTCAACGTGCGTGGCTACTCCAACGCCGAAATGGACAAGCTGATCCAGGATGCCGGCGCTGAGATGGACGAAGCCAAGCGCCGCGAACTGCTGGAAAAGGCCAATCTGCTCGTCTCGACTGACCGTCCCGACCTGCCGCTGGCCGTCAATGTGTCRGCCTGGGGCGCAAAGGCCGACAAGATCGTCTACACGCCGCGTTCTGACGAAGACACGCTGGCGATGGACGTAAAGCCGAAGCAGTAAACCCGACACAAGTCTCCCGAGGCGGCTCTACCCAGGGCCGCCTCCCTTTTTATGCAGGATCAAATCGAATGAACACATTTGCCCTGGCTATCCATGGCGGCTGCGGCGTCATGGCCAAGCTCGACCTCACCGAGGACGAGTGGATTGCAGCCCGGCACGATCTCGGGCGCGCGCTGGAGAGCGGATACGCCATCCTCAAGGATGGCGGGACGGCACTTGACGCCGTGCAGGCTGCGGTCGTCGTGATGGAGGACAGCCCTCATTTCAATGCCGGACATGGCGCAGCTCTCAACACCGAGGGCGTCCATGAGCTCGACGCCTCCATCATGGATGGCGCAACGCTGGCTGCAGGTGCTGTCAGCGCCGCCCGCAACGTCCGCAACCCGGTGCTTGCCGCCCGTGCGGTCATGGAGCATGGCGATGCGCTGTTGCTGACCGGCTCCGCGGCGGACCGTTTCGCCGGCGACCAGGGCTTGACGATCGTCGACCAGACCTACTTCACCACCGAGCGCCGCAAGGCAGCATTGGCGGCCATGAAGGCGCATGCCCTGGCCGGTACGGCGGCGAAAGCGAGCGAATCGGAAAAGCACGGCACGGTGGGCGCGGTCGCGCTCGACAGCCGTGGCCACCTGGCAGCGGCGACCTCGACCGGCGGCTACAACAATAAGCCCGACGGTCGCGTCGGCGACAGCCCGATCATCGGCGCCGGCACCTATGCGCGCGATGGCGTCTGCGCCGTCTCCGGAACCGGCAAGGGCGAATTCTTCATCCGCCATGTCGTCGGCCACGAAGTGGCGTCGCGCATGGCGTATCTGGGCGAAAGCCTAGAGGCCGCCGCGACCAAGGTGATCATCCATGACATGAAGCCGCACGACATCGGTGCCGGTCTGGTGGCTGTCAGTGCCGACGGCGCGATCTCAGCCCCCTACAACACCGACGGCATGTTCCGCGGGTGGGTAGGCGAAGACGGCAAGATATTCGTCGCGTCCCACAGCGAGGTCTTCGCCCATAATTGACGGGTAGGGACAGGCCGGATGCAGCACAGGGATCGGCTTGACCCGGGTGGACCGCATTGAGCCGAGGTCGGCAACGCTACGAACGGCAGCGGCTCGGCGACTTGCTTCACCTTAACATCAACACGACGGGCCGGAGTGCCCGTCCCAGTCATCCGGAGACGGGCAAGCACCGGGACAGCGTCAGCGACTTTGGCTGCGGACAACCGTAGCAGCGAGGTTGCAACGGGAATCGATGGCCAAGTTTCCGAAGGTGCGGATCGGGGGCGACGTACGAGCTCAGCACAAGCTCATGGTTGAGCATTTCGGTATCGAGCGGTTGGCGCTGGTTGTCGGCGGGTCGATGGGCGGACAACAGGTCGATGAATGGGCGGTGCGCTATCCTGATATGGTCGCACGCGCCGCGCCGATAGCGACGACGTCTCGCATCTCGCGCGATCAGGTCATGTTTGTCGATGCTTGCGCCGACGCGCTGATGTCAGATCCCGCCTGGAACCGGCCTGATCGCATCGTTAACGATGGCAGCCAGACCAACCGCGAGGCGATCGTGGCCTGCGATACCAAAAACCGCTTGCAAGACAAATCGTGGCGAGCGCCAAAGCGGATCCGTATTCGCCAGAGCAAATACCTCAATAATCGCATCGAGCAGGTGTAGGCAGTCTAGTGCGAGCCAGTCTGTAGATTGGCCTCCCTGTTTTCCGTGGGAATACAGGGAGTTTCTCGCCTAAACTAGGAATACTCGTCTCACCGTCTGCCGATTTGACTAGGGAACGCTGCAAGCTGCGGAGCAGCATACCGAATTTCCGTCCCGTGGCAGCCGTGGCTGTTTATAGTCTGCAATGATTGCCGGGCAACTTGCTGGCTATCGTTGCGCCTTGGCGCGTTCGGGATCATACACAAACCCATGCCGAAGAGCTGAATCAATGCGACCCTGCAGGAACATACGCGCTGGTTCGGCTTCCTTTTCAGTAGGTATCAAGAGCATTCGCCGCTTGTCAGCCGCATCTTGAACACGCACGAGTGCTCCGGCGGCTTCCATGTCGTCAACATGCCGCTTAACGGTAACGTCGCTGACGAAAGTTTGGAAATAGGTCGCCAGATCCTTGAGGGTAATGGGGCTGCCTTTGAGCCATCGATCTACGATCAAGCTGCAAATCATGTCGGACTCGAAGATGTTCCGGCAATGATCACGCAGCATGACCTCACTTCCCATCTTCCTTTCGAACTCAATCCTAAATGACAGCCACGACAACTCGACATCGAGAGCAGCACGTTGCTCTTCGTTCAGAGCTGCAATTGAAAGAGCATCATAAATTTCAAGTTTTTCCGATAGGTCATTCGAACTATTGAGCATTTTGTGATTAATAGTTTTTGACAATATAAGCACCGTGTTTCGTTT
>NZ_JBFUIP010000274.1:0-4841 GCF_056401815.1 Aminobacter sp. P4_D5
CTCCCCGCTGGGGAGAGGAGGCCTTCAGCCGTTTTTTCCTATCTTTTCCACGTCTGAGAGATGGGCGCAGGCGTTGCAAGTCTCCTCTCCCCAGCGGGGAGAGGGTGGCCGAGCGAAGCGGAGGCCGGGTGAGGGGGAATTTCGCCGAGCGATTTGCCGAGAGCTCACACCATGAGCCTCGACGCCATCACGCTCTCCGTCATCCAGGCAGCCTTGCAGCAAACCTGCGACGAGATGGACCTGACGTTCTCGCGCGCGGCGTTTTCGCCTGTCATCGCCGAGGCCAACGACCGCTCCGACGGCATCTATTCGGCAGTCGACGGCGCGCTGATCGCGCAGGGCTCGCAAGGCCTGCCGGTATTTGTCGGCGTCATGCAGTACTCTACGAAGACGATCATCGAGATGATCGCTGACGGCCGCTGCCTGCCGCCTGAAGAAGGCGATATATACATCGTCAACGACCCTTATCTCGGCGGCACGCATCTGATGGATGTGCGTTTTGCCATGCCGGTGTGGCGCCGGGGAAAGATCTTCTGCTGGCTGTCGAACACCGGCCACTGGCCTGATATCGGCGGTTCGGTACCCGGCGGCTTTTCGGCATCCGCGACGGCGGTGGAACAGGAAGGGCTGCGCCTGCCGCCGGTCAAGCTGTTCAAGAAGGGCGTGATGGACCCCGAGATCTACGCCATCATCTGCTCCAACATCCGCGTGGCCGACCAGCGCATCGGCGACATCCGCGCACAGGCGGCAGCTCTGTATGTCGGGCAGGACAGGCTGTTCCAGATCCTGGATCGTTACGGTGATGAAACGGTTGTCGCGGCAATCGCTGAGCTGCGCCGGCGCGCGGCGGAGCAGATGCGGGCGCATATCTCAGCCTTGCCCGACGGAGCCTATCGATCGAAGGCCTTTGTCGACTCCGACGGGGTGGTCGACGCGCCGCTGACGATTGCGCTCACGATCGAAAAGGCAGGCGATGAACTCACCTTCGATTTTTCCGGCTCGTCGAAACCCTGCGCCGGGCCGATGAACAGCGTGCTGGCAACGACCTTGTCGTCGGTCTATCTCGCCATGCGCCACATCTTCCCCGACGTGCCGATCAGCGCCGGCGCCTTCGAGCCGCTTCACATCAAGCGGCCGGAAGGCACGTTCCTCGATGCGCGCTATCCGCGTCCTGTCTCTGGCTGCGCGGCTGAGGTTTCGCAGCGCATCGCCGAAGCCGTTTTCGCCGCGATGGTTCAGGCCACACCCGACAGAGTGACAGCTTCGCCGGCCGGATCGAGCGGCAATTTCGCACTTGGCGGCAACGACCCTGCACGCGGCCGCGACTATGTCATGTACCAGATCTCGGGCGGCGGGTATGGCGGTAATGTTGACCATGACGGGCTGTCGAACGGCTGCTCGACCATCGGCATTTCGAAGTCGCCGCCGGTCGAGATCATGGAACAGGCCTACCCTGTCCTCTACCGGCACTATGCGCTGCGCGAAGGCTCCGGCGGCGCGGGCCAGCAGCGCGGCGGCTTCGGCCTCGCCTACGAGATCGAGCTGCTGCGAGGCGAAGCGCGCGCCTCCTTCGTCATGGACCATGGCCGCTTCGGCCCGCAAGGCGCGCTGGGCGGCAAGGATGGCGCGGTGAACATGGTCACGGTGTTTCGCGACGGGCAGCCGCATGTGCCAAAGCACCTGTCGAAAGAGCAGGACATTCCGCTCAAAGCCGGCGACCGGGTGCTCGTCGGCACGCCCGGCGGCGGCGGCTATGGCGACCCGCTTGAGCGTGATCCGGAGCTGGTGCTGCGCGATGTCGGGCTCGGCTACTACACGCGTGTGCAAGCCATGGAGATGTTCGGGGTGGTGATTGGGGACGCTGGGCTGGATATCGAAGCGACGCAGCGGCTGCGGCTGGGTTGAGAGCCGACTTTTGACAGATGTGCAGCCCCTCACCCTTACCCTCTCCCCGTAAGGACGGGGCGAGGGAGGCGCCGGCGTTGCACCCAACCTCTTTCTCCCCGTTTACGGGGATAAGGTCCCGGAAGGGGGATGAGGGGCAGTCGGGAGCAGAGCAGCCCCTACCCTATCGCGTTGCCGTCGGCGTCGAAGCGATAGGTCCGTGCTGCGTCAGGCGTTGCATAAAGCGTGGCACCGGGACCGGTCTGGTATTCGCCGAACAGCCGGATGGTGATGAGGCCGGCCTTTTCGGTTTCCAAGAAGACATTGGTGTCGGCGCCGAGATGCTCGGCGTGAATGACAGTGCCCTTCCAGGTACCAGCGGTGTCGCTGACCGCGATGTGCTCGGGGCGGACGCCGATGGTCTTGGCGGTTTCGCCGAGCCGGGAACCGTCGATGAAGTTCATCTTAGGCGAGCCGATGAAGCCGGCAACGAAGAGATTGGCCGGCTTGTTGTAGAGCTCCATCGGCGCGCCGACCTGCTCGACACGGCCGGYGTTGAGCACGACGATGCGGTCGGCGAGCGTCATCGCCTCGACCTGGTCGTGAGTGACATAGACCATCGTCGCCTTGAGCCGGTGGTGAAGCTGGGCGATCTCCAGACGCGTGTTGACGCGCAGTGCTGCATCGAGGTTCGACAGCGGCTCGTCGAACAGGAACAGCTTTGGCTCGCGCACCAAAGCGCGGCCGATGGCGACGCGCTGGCGCTGGCCGCCGGACAGTTCGGCCGGGCGGCGCTTGAGGTAGGGTTCGAGCGACAGCATGGCCGAGGACGCTGCGATGCGCTGGTCGATCTCGGCAGTCGGCGTTCCCGCCTGCTTGAGGCCAAGGCTCATGTTGTCGCGCACGGTGAGGTGCGGATAAAGCGCGTAGGTCTGGAACACCATGGCGATGCCGCGCTTGGACGGCGGCGCGTTGGTGACCCTGGCGCCGTCGATGAGCACGTCGCCCGACGTCGCATCTTCAAGGCCGGCGATGATGCGCAGCAAGGTCGACTTTCCGCAGCCCGACGGGCCGACGAAAACGACGAACTCGCCGTCCTTGACGTCAAGGTCGATGCCTTTCAGCACGTCGACCGGGCCGAAGGACTTCTTGACGTTTTCGATCTTGAGAGATCCCACAGGCTATTCCCTCTTTTAGAGCTTGACGGGCAGGCCGGTGCGGACGCTCTCGTCCGCTGCCAGGCATACGCGCAGTGATTTGACGGCGTCATCCATGTGACGGGTAAGGTCGATGTCCTCGCGGATGGCCTTGAGCACGAAGGCCTGCTCGCGGTCGCACAGTCCCTGGTGGCCGGGCTCGTCCTTCATCGACAGATCCTCGTCGGCGCGCAGGAAATGGCCGTCGGAACCGAGGTCGGCGCGATGGACGCGGATCATGCTGGTCTTGGTGTGGGAATCGACGTCGTCCGACTTGGTCGCGGCCTCGTTGACGACGATCGACACGCTGCCCTTGGGTGAAATGACGTCCTTCACGAAGAAGGCCGTCTCCGACATCATCGGACCCCAGCCGGCCTCGTACCAGCCGACCGAACCGTCGGCGAACAGCACCTGAAGATGGCCGTAATTGTACATCGCCGGGTCGATCTCGTCGGTCATGCGCAGGCCCATGCCGCGCACTTCGACCGGGTCGGCGTCGGTGATCTGGCACATGACATCGAGATAGTGCACGCCGCAGTCGACGATCGGCGAGGTCGTCTTCATCAGCTGCTTGTGGGTGTCCCACTTGTGGCCGGACGACTGCTGGTTGAGGTTCATGCGGAAGACGTAAGGGCCGCCCAGCGCACGCGCCTCGGCGATCATCCGCATCCACGACGGGTGATGGCGCAGGATATAACCGACGACCAGCTTGCGGCCATTGGCCTTGGCGCACGCCACGACACGTTCGGCGTCGGCGACAGTGGTTGCCAGCGGCTTTTCCAGGAACACATGGCAGCCGGCCTCCAGCGCCATGACGGCGTAGTCGGCGTGGCTGTCGGAGTAGGTGTTGATCGACGCGACGTCCGGCTTCAACTCGCGGATCGCATCCTCGAACGAACGCTGGATCGTGTAGCCCTCCATACCCGCCGGCAGCGGCACGTCCGAACGGTTGACCAGGGCCGCGATCTCAAAGCCGGGGTTGTTGTGATAGGCGAGCGCATGGCTGCGGCCCATATTGCCGAGACCGGCGACGACGACGCGAAGGGGCTTTTGAGTGGTCACTTGACGGCTCCCGAAGTGATGCCGCGGATCAGTTGCCGCGAGAAGAAGAAGTAGAGGACCAGCACCGGCAGGATGGCGAGCGAGAGCGCGGCCAAGACGGCGTTCCAGTTGGTGACGAACTGGCCGATGAACACCTGCGCGCCAAGCGTGACGGTCTTGGTCGCTTCCGAGGGTGCCAGGATCAACGGGAACCACAGATCGTTCCAGATCGGGATCATGGTGAAGACAGCGACGGTGGCCATGGCCGGGCGGACCAGCGGCAGGACGAGGCGGAAGAAGATGCGGTATTCAGACAGACCGTCGATGCGCCCGGCGTTCTTCAGATCGTCCGATACCTGCTTCATGAATTCGGACAGGATGAAGACGGCAAGCGGCAGGCCTTGTGCTGTGTAGACCAGCACCAGTGCGGTCAGCGTGTTGACCAACCCGCTGGCCACCATCAGCTGGAGGATCGCGACCGTGCCAAGCCGGATCGGGATCATGATGCCAAGGGCCAGATACAGGCCCATCATCGTATTGCCCTTGAAGCGGTATTCCGACAGCGCGAACGCCGCCATGGCGCCGAACAGGAGCACGAAGAACAGCGAGGCGACGGTCACCGTCAAACTGTTTTGGAAATACTGGATGAAATCGCCCTGCGCCATCACCGTCCTGTAGCCGATGAGGTCGAAGGTCTCGGTGGTCGGCAAAGACAAGGGC
>NZ_JBFUIP010000275.1:0-4781 GCF_056401815.1 Aminobacter sp. P4_D5
GCCCTAAGGGGAGACCGAGAGCGTGGCCTTAGTGCTGGGTCGGGTCCCCTTTCAGCTTTTCAATCTCGTCCTTGAGAGCCAGCTTGCGACGCTTCAGCATGACGAGTTGCAAATCGTCCACCGAGGGATGATTCATCGCTTCACCGAGTTGACGCTCGATGTCGCCGTGTTTCCGCTGAAGCTCTTCAAGATGGGAAGCAAGAGACATGATTGGTTCTCCCTTTCATKGTTTCCTCGAAGTCCCGAGCACAGCCCTGCCCACCGCAGACAGCGCTCTGTGACGGAACCATGACAGTCTGCCACCCCAGAAAGGCGATGTCGAATAACGTGTGGTAGCATTTCCTGACAGCTTGAAATGTGATAAGGGCTTCGCGGCCGGTGACAAGGAGTCGCCGACCCGCCTTAGGAGCGCCCCGGGTGCGCCAGTGAGTTTGCAGACGGTAGACATGTCGGAACAGGAACAGGCCGAGATTCGTCTCGAGTTTGCACGCTTGAAGCAGGACCATGCCGATTTCGACGCCGCGATCAACGCGATGATCGCGATGGGCTGCGATACGTTGCAGATCCAGCGGATGAAGAAAAAGAAACTGGTCCTCAAGGACAAGATCACCCAGATCGAAGACCGGATCATCCCCGACATCATTGCCTGAGAATCCGCCATTTGCAGCCGGCCTTTGGTTGCGGTGGCAGCGCATTTCGGTTAAGCGCAGGCTTGTCAAGCAGGGGTGCCGCGCGTGAGCAAGGACAGGGTCGACGTCGCCATCATCATGGGGAGCCAGTCAGACTGGGCGACCATGCGCCATGCCGCCGAATTGCTCGACGTGCTCGGCATCACCTATGAGGCGCGCATCGTCTCGGCCCACCGCACCCCCGACCGGCTCTATGAATTCGCCAAAGGCGCCAAGGCCGCCGGCTTCCGCGTCATCATTGCCGGCGCCGGCGGTGCCGCCCATCTTCCCGGAATGACGGCAGCCATGACCCCGTTGCCGGTGTTCGGCGTGCCGGTCGAATCAAAGGCCCTGTCGGGCCAGGATTCGCTGCTCTCCATTGTTCAGATGCCGGCCGGCATCCCGGTGGGAACGCTTGCCATCGGCAAGGCCGGTGCCGCCAACGCAGCGCTGCTTGCCGCAGCCGTGCTTGCCCTTTTTGACGACGCGCTCGCCACAAGGCTCGACGAATGGCGCGCCGCCCAGACCGCAAGGGTCGCCGAACAGCCGACGGACGACGCGTGAGCGCGCCCCTTCCCCTTGGCGCCACCATCGGCATCATCGGCGGTGGCCAGCTTGGCCGCATGCTGGCCATGGCGGCGGCTCGCCTCGGCTATCAGACCGTTGTTCTCGAGCCCCAGGCAGATTGCCCGGCGGCCCAGGTCGCCAACCGCCAGATCGTTGCCGCCTATGACGATCCGGCCGGTCTCGACGAACTGGCGCGCGCCGGTGCCGTCGTCACCTACGAATTCGAAAACGTGCCGGTGCTGGCAGCCGAGCAACTCGCTCGTACCGTCCCCGTCTACCCGCCAGCACGTGCGCTGGCAGTCGCCCAGGATCGCCTGGTCGAAAAAACCTTCCTGAACGGCATTGGGATATCCACAGCCGACTTCATTCCTGTGGAAAACGACCAGGACCTGGCATCGGCCTTGCAAGCCTTTTCTGGCAGCGGCGTGCTGAAGACTTGCCGCATGGGTTATGACGGCAAGGGCCAGCTGGTGTTCCGCAATGTCACCTCGGGCGGTTTCGATGGCGCCTGTGCCTCGCTCGGCAATGTGCCGCTGATCCTCGAATCCTTCGTCACCTTCGAGCGCGAAATTTCAATCATCGCCGCGCGCGGTACTGATGGCAGCATCGCAGCCTTCGACCCTGCCGAAAACGTGCACAGCAACGGCATTCTTGCCAGCTCGACCTTGCCGGCAGCGGTCAGCGTCGAGACTGCGGAAGCTGCACGCGAAGCCGCGCGCAAAATCCTCGCCGCCCTCGATTATGTCGGCGTTATCGGCGTCGAGTTTTTCGTCCTTGCCGACGGCTCGCTTTTGGTCAACGAGATGGCGCCGCGGGTGCACAATTCCGGCCACTGGACCGAGGCAGCCTGCGTCGTTTCGCAGTTCGAGCAGCAYATCCGSGCCGTTGCCGGCCTGCCGCTCGGCGATGCCAACCGGCACGCCGACTGCATCATGGAAAACCTGATCGGCGACGACATCGCCAAGGTCCCGGCCCTGTTGGCCGAACCGGACGTCGCCGTGCACCTTTACGGCAAGGCCGAGGCACGCCCCGGCCGCAAGATGGGCCACTTCACCCGGCTATTGCGCCGCCAAGGGTAGATGGCCGGCGCTTGCGTGGTACGCTAGCTGCGAGCATCAGACGTCAACAATGGCTATTGGGTTCGCCTATGTCCTACATCGATGGCTACCTCATCCCCCTGGAGACCTCCAAGCTTGAGGAATACCAGCGCTTTTCAAGGCATGTGGCTGAGGTCTATCGCGAATATGGCGCCACGCGGGTCGTGGATTGCCAGCTGGATCGCACCGTCGCCAACGATGCCGATTTTCATGCAGAACAAGCACGCCACGATCTCGACGCCGACGAGGTGCCGCTTCGTGATTTTGAAACGGCGGCGGCAGCCCGAAGCGGTGAGACCGTCATTCTTTCCTGGACCGAGTGGCCAAGCAAGGAAGCGCGCGACCTGGGGCTCGCCAAGGCGCTGGCCGACCCGCGCATCCAGCCCAAAGAGGGCGAGAAAATGCTGTTTGAAGGACGGCGATTGATTGCCGGCGGCTTTCTCAAGCTGATCGACGTTTAGTCTGCAATAGGTGGGAGCTTACAGTGAGTGACCTGCCAAACCTATGATTTTCTTACTTTTCAGAGCCGCACACGATGAGTTCGTGGCTATCGTTGACGCCTGCATCGGGAGAAGGCAGAGTGAGCTTGGAATGCTGCCAATCCATACTGCCAGTAATCTTGGCGATCAGGGAAGGAAGGCACCCGTGGCCAACAAACAAGCACCAGATGGCGAACAAGACCGGACGCGGACCGCTTCGGCTGTAAGTCGACGCGACGTTCTCCTCGCAGGGACGGCCCTTGCCGCCGCAGCCGTTACGACGCGGTCGGCCACCTCCGTTGCTTCGGCACAAGAAACGGCCGCACAACCTGGTGCCTCCGGCCAGAAGCCAAACATTCTGATGATCATGGGCGACGACATCGGCTGGTTCAATCCGAGCATCTATCACCGCGGCATCATGGGATACCGCACGCCCAACATCGACCGCATCGGCAATGAAGGCGCGATGTTCACCGACTGGTATGGCGAGCAGAGCTGCACGGCAGGCCGCGCCGGCAATCGCCCATCCGCACCGGCCTCACCAAGGTCGGCCTGCCTGGTGCCGATATTGGTCTTCAGCCCGAAGACCCGAGCGTCGCCGAATTTCTGAAGGCGCTAGGCTATTCAACCGGCCAGTTCGGCAAGAACCATCTCGGCGACAGGGATGAGTTCCTGCCCACAAACCACGGCTTCGATGAGTTTTTCGGCAATCTCTACCATCTAAATGCGGAGGAAGAGCCGGAAAATCCCGACTATCCCAAGGACCCCGAATTCGCCAAGCGGTTTGGCCCGCGCGGCGTTATCCATTCCTTCGCCGACGGCAAGATCGAGGATACCGGACCTCTGACGCGCAAGCGCATGGAAACGATCGACGACGAAACATCAGCAGCCGCCATTGATTTCATCGACCGCCAGCACAAAGCTTCGACCCCCTGGTTCTGTTATTTCAACTCGACCCGGATGCATGTCAACACCCACCTCAAGCCCGAGTCCGACGGCAAGACCGGCAAGGGCATCTACGCGGACGGCATGGTCGAGCACGACGGCCATATCGGCCTTTTACTGAAGAAACTCGATGATCTTGGCGTCACGAACAACACGATCGTCATCTATACCAGCGACAATGGCGCCGAGGTGATAACCTGGCCGGACGGCGGCAATACCCCCTTCCGTGGCGAGAAAGCGACCAACTGGGAAGGCGGCTACCGCGTGCCGATGCTCGTCCGCTGGCCGGGCGTGATCAAGCCGAACACCATCTACAACGACGCGTTCTCGCACTACGACCTGATCCCCACCTTCTGCGCGGCGGCAGGCGAACCCGACATCGTGGCGAAGTGCCTGACCGGCTACCAGGCAGGCACCAAGACGTTCAAGGTGCATCTCGACGGCTACAATCTGCTGCCCTACTTCAGCGGCAGCATGCCCGAATCTCCCCGGCGTGACTTCCTCTACTGGAACGATGACGGGGAACTGGTCGCGGTGCGTGTCGGTGATTGGAAAGTCGTGTTCAAGGCGCAGGAACACGAGGGCATGGACGTCTGGCGGCGTGAGTTCACCAATTTGCGTGTGCCGAAGCTCTTCAACCTGCGCGCCGACCCGTTCGAGCGTGGCGACACGTCGATTGAATACGACAAATGGTTCGTCGACCGCAGCTTCGTGATGGTTCCCTCCCAGGCGGTGGTGGGCAAATGGCTGGAAAGCTTCAAGGAGTTTCCGATCCGGCAGAAACCCGCGAGCTTCAACCTTGACGAGGTCATGACTAAACTGACGCCGAAGAATTAGTCTACATCGAGAAGGCCATCTTCGATGCCGACTCAACGAAACGGTGCGAAGGCAACCAATTCATGATCTCGACAACGCTCTACAGCGCCGCGCGTCCAATAGGACGACGCGCAAAGGACGCCATAACACTTAGAATCTGTGCATGATCCTTTCCGAAAATCGATTCCGATTTTCGGAAAGGATCATGC
>NZ_JBFUIP010000276.1:0-4742 GCF_056401815.1 Aminobacter sp. P4_D5
GACCATGGGCGGGTCCTCAGGCGTGTTGCTGGCAATCTTCTTCGCTGCGGCCGGCGACGCTGCATCAAGCGGTTACTCGCTTAATGGCGCACTAAAGATCGGGCTCGAGCGCTTGCAGGAAGTGGGCGGTGCTCGTCTTGGCGATAGAACGCTCGTGGATGCGCTTGCACCCGCACTCGAAGGTCTCGATGAGGGGCTCGTGATTGCCGCCCACAGGGCGCGCGCCGGGGCAAACAAGACGGCCGAGATGAAGGAGGCCAATGCAGGTAGGGCGGCCTATGTGAGTTCGGAGCAGCTGGTCGGGAACGTCGACCCGGGAGCAGAGGCCGTGGCCCGATTGTTCGAACGGCTGGCTACAAACACCTGACTGGGTACACCATCGACAGCAGATGCAGGAACGCACCGGGGTTCCACCGCCCCGGTGCGAAGCAAGTTGGGGAACCACTGTTGAATGCTCACACCTGGTCATGCAAAGCCGGCGCCAGCGGCATAACCGCCGGGGCCGGTTCAATCTGGGGTATTACGGCTTCATCGGTGGTACGATCATCTCCATCGTTTCTGAAGCCTCTGGCGGGGTCAGCGACCGTGATCGCAGATTGAGGTCGCTGTAGCGGCCGACCGAGAGCCAGAACATCGCAACCAGAGCAGCTATCGTCACGCCGAGCGCCAGGTACCGTACCCAGACGGGTGCACGTCCACCCGGATGGAGGTGCTTTTCCTCGATGTCGCGCTTACGAGTGATCGAGGCGGAGTAGAAGACCATGGTGGCGATCACGAAGATGAGCGACCAGCGCGTTTGCTGACCGTCGGATCCCACCAGCGCGATCATGCAATAGACAGCGCCGATCAGGCCTGCCGCGACAAAGAAGGTATACTGGCTGGAAGGCATCTTTCGGTAGCCTAGGACCTGTATCGAAACCGCCGAGTAGATGTAGGGAAGCAGGGTCATGATCACCGCGATCGACGCGATCTTGCCGAACTGCTCGCTTGCAGTGGGTGACATGGTGGCGAACACCTGGACGCTCATCAACCCAGCCACGATCACGAGCCCGATCGACGGCACGCCGTGCCTATTGACGCGCGCGAAAACGCCGGGGAAAAGCCCGTCATCCGCTGCCGCCTTGGCCGACTGTCCCGCAAGCAGGGTCCATCCCGCAAGCGAGCCGAGGCAACCCACTGCGGCAAACAACGCGACCGTGCCGCCGGCGACGTCGCCAAGCGCGATCCGGGCGGCGTCCGCGAATGGCGCGGATGAGGCGATAAGATCCTTGTTGGGGATCATGCCCATGATCACCGACGAACTCAACACATAAGCCACCGAGGCGAGCACGACCCCGGCCACTGTGGCGATTGGAACGTTGCGCGACGGATTTTCAACGACGCCCGCCGACACCGAGGCGCTCTCGACCCCGATGAAGGCCCAAAGCGTGAAGGTGAGCGTAGCCATCACCGCGCTCATGTCGCTCTTGCCCGAGACGTTCCACGCTGCCGCATAGGTGTCGGCGCTGAACCAGAACCAGCCGAACAGCGCCGTGCCGAAGATCGGGATCAACGCGAAGACGGTGGTGAAGGATTGAAGCCGTCCGACGAGCCGGGGACCGAGAATGTTGGCGTAGGTGAAAAACCAGATCACCCCGATCGAGCCAAAGGCCAGCACGACCGGCACCTTCAGCACCGGGAAAAAGTGCGAAAGATATCCCAGCCCGGCGACGGCGAGCGCGACGTTGCCGACGACCAGCGCGAGCCAATAGACCATATTGGTCTGATAGCCCATGTAGTCACCGAACGCCTTGCGTGTGTAGGCGTAAGGTCCTCCCGCGGCGGGGTCGATCGCCGCAAGCTTGGCGAAAACAAGGGCGAGCGCGACCGCGCCCACCACCGTCAGCAGCCAACCGATCAGGGCGATGCTGCCTATCGCCGAAAGATTGGCCGGGAGCATGAAGACGCCCGAACCCATCATGTTGCCCGCGACCATCAAGGTCGCGGGAACCAGTCCCATCTTGCCGGCTCCGCCGGACGTGGTGCTTTCTTTAGCCATCTTGATCGCTCCCCTCAGTGCTTGACCGCGAGGACGTGGTAGACGCCGTCTTCGACCTCGACGCCGTGAGTATCGTGGGTGAAGCCGGGGAAGCTCAGGTCATAGGCTTCCAGCGCCTTGAGGTAGCCGATAAGCGCGCCGTCGGCCGGACCCGCATTTTCGCCCGGCATCATCAGCGGGATGCCCGGCGGGTAAGGGACGACACCTGTCGCAAGCGTGCGGCCCGCAAGCTCCTCGAGTGTCACGTTCTCGACATTGCCGCGAACCAGTTCCTCATAGGCGGCAAGCGGGCTCATGTCGGGCATCGGTAGGATTTCGAATGCCTCAGACATGGTTCGAGTGGTGTTGAACTTGACCATGGCGGCGAACATCAGGTCGGCTAGATCACGCAGCCCCATGCCGCCATACCGGTCGCCGTGATCTGCGACGAGGCTTGGGATTGCACGCTCGAGCGGTGTGTTGGCGTCGTAGTCCTTGCGGTAGTCGAGCAGCGCGTTGACCAGTGTGCCCCATTTCCCCTTGGTGACGCCGAGCGAGAAGAGGACGAGAATCGTGAAGTCGGTGGTCTTTTCGACTACAATACCGCGCCCCGCGAGATAAGCGGTGACAACGTTGGCGGGAATACCGACCGCGCGGAGATCGCCGGATGCATCCATGCCTGGAGTCAGGATCGAAACCTTGATGGGATCGAGCATGCAATAGCCCGGCTCAAGGTTGCCGAAACCGTGCCAGTCGGCGTTGGGCGCGAGATGCCAGCAGGATGCCTCGCGTTCCAGATAGGCAGCATCGCATTCGTGGAAGCGCACCTTGCGGCCACGCGCATCGATCACTTCAGGCGGCTGCCAGATGTCGAAGAACCAGCCGTTTTCTTCCGCGATCTCGGCATTCAGCCGGGCGATCATCTGGCGGAAGGCAATGGCCTCGCGGATCGAGGCACCGGTGAGCTTCTCGCCGGAGCTGTCCATCATTGCCGCTGCGACATCGTTCGAGGCGATGATCGGATAGTTCGGCGAGGTCGAGGCGTGCATCATGAACGCCTCGTTGAAGCGCGCATGATCGATCGGGTTGCGGCCATCTCGTACATGGATCATCGAAGCCTGGGAGAGGCCTGCCAGCAACTTGTGCGTCGAATGGGTGGTGAACACGCTGGGCTTGGTGCGATCGCGCGTCGAAGCCTCGCCATGCATGGCAAAACGCTCGCGATAGATTGGGTTGAAACGCGCATTGGCGTACCAGGCCTCGTCGAAATGCAGGCGGTCGACGCTTTCGCCCATCAGCTCTTCGAGCCGCGCGACGTTGTAGCAAAGCCCGTCATAGGTGGAATTGGTGATGACGGCGTGGACGGGTTTGGCGTCGGGACCTTCCTTCACCAGCGGATTTTCGGTCACCAGCAGGCGGAGCGCCGCTGGCGTCAGCCGTTCGGGTGGGATCGGCCCGATGAGACCGAGCGCATTGCGCGTCGGCATCAGATAGCAAGGGATGGCGCCTGACAGGGTCATCGCATGCTCGACCGACTTGTGACAGTTGCGGTCGCACAACGCCACCTGATCGCGCGTCACGCTTGCCATCAGGATCACCCGGTTCGATGTCGAGGACCCGTTGGTGACGTAGTAGCTGCGGTCAGCGCCGAAGACCTTCGCGGTGTAGCGTTCGCCGGCTCCGATCGCGCCGCTGTGATCCAGTAGCGAGCCCAGTTCGCCGACCGAAATCGACAGGTCCGAGCGGAAAAGGCTTTCGCCGAAAAACTCAAAGAAGGCGCGACCGACGGGCGAGGTGAGGAAACCGGTGCCGCCGGTATGCCCAGGCGTGTGCCAGGAATATTTATAGGTCTGCGCGAATTCGACCAACTTCGCGAACATCGGAGGCAGCGCTGCGGAACGATAACGCTGCAGCGCGGTCAGCACGCGTCCACCAATGAAATCGGTGGTGTCTTCGAGCAGCCAGATGAAATCGTCCGCTTTGGTCATGACATCGGCGGAGATGGTGGAGGCGGCGCTGCGATCGGCCAGCAGGAAGATCGGCACATCCCCGTTGAACTCCCGCATGGCATCAAGCACCAGGCCGGCTGCGCCATGGTCATCGCCGTCGTCGAGATCCCAATCGAGCAGCAGGCACTGGATCGTCGGATCGGTGCTGACGATGGCGATGGCATCCTCGACATGCGTGGAGAGCACAACTTCGATCTCGCGTCGTTCGAGTTCTTCAACCAAATTGGTGACGGCGCGCCCTGCCGCCGACCCCTGATCGAAACGCTCGCGGACGAGAAGCGCTCGCATAGCGAACCTCAGACTTGATCGTGTCGACATGCCATACTCCTTTCGTGCGGACAAAGTTCCGCATAGCCAACGGCTGCTTGCCGCCGGCCGATAACAATTTTATTGCCGCACTGCGGGGCAGTTGCTCACTTGCGGCGGGATTTTTGCTGTGACGCTTGAGGTAGAGGTAATCTTGATTCAAAAACTTCTCAGCACGAAACCAAGTTAATCGTTAAATAAACCATCGATTACATTCCACAGCGACCGAACTACCATCCGTTCCTTCAGATCAAACATGTTGCTTTCGGCAATTGTCTTGCTTCAAACGACAAGTTGCGCTGGCAGGCTAGGCAGGTTCACCTGGGCTGTCGCCGCAAATAYCGCATGATCTGTGCGCAAAAACTGCGGCTGTGGCAGGTCTTTGGCGCATTCTGGGTGGGAGTTCACGA
>NZ_JBFUIP010000277.1:0-4709 GCF_056401815.1 Aminobacter sp. P4_D5
CAGCAGGTCTTCGGTCTGCATGCGGCGCCCGGAATCGGATTGCACAGTCACCCGCTGCATCCTGCCGGCGTTCGGGAAATCGTTGACGTAAGCGGAGCCCAGATTGGCCGATATCGTCGAATTGATATCGGCGAAGGTAACGCCGAACGTGTTCGCCTTTTCGCGGTCGATCAGGAGATTGACCTGGGCTGCGTCGGGCATGCCTTCAACCCGCACGCCGGTGATGACCTCACTCTTTGCCGCAGCCGCGAGCAGCTGGTCGCGGGCGGCGGCGAGGGCGACCTGGCCACGGCCCGACCGATCCTGTAGACGGAAGCTGAAACCGTTGGACGTGCCAAGGCCCTGGATCGGCGGTGGCGAAAGCGCGAAAGAGACCGCATCCTTCATCTGGAAGAGCGCACGGTTGGCGCGCCCAGCGATCGCCGCGGCCGAGTTCTGTTCGTCGCGCTCGCTCCAGTCATCGAGGGTAACGAAAGCAAGACCGGCATTCTGGCCCGCGCCTGAGAAGCTGAAGCCGTTGACCACGATCATACGGTCGACCGCTTCCTCGCCCATGAAGATCGTCTCGACGGTTTCGGCAATAGTCCGCGTGCGGTTGCTGCTCGATTCCGGCGGCCCCTGGATATCGACGATCAGAAAGCCTTGGTCTTCGTTCGGCAAGAAGGAGGTGGGGAGCTGAATGAAGGACCAACCGAGACCGACCAGCAGCGCCAGGTAGATGATCATGAAACGGCCTGTCCGCTTCACGATCCAACCGACGCTCGAAGTATAGCTGCTCGTCGTCCGGTCAAAGCCGCGGTTGAACCAACCAAAGAAGCCCTTCTTCTCGTGGTGCCCCTTGCTGATCGGTTTCAGGAAACTGGCGCACAGCGCAGGTGTCAGCGATAGCGCCAGGAATCCGGAGAACATGATCGACACGACCATCGTCAGGCTGAACTGCCGGTAGATGACGCCAACGGCTCCCGGGAAAAACGCCATGGGCACAAAGACGGCCGTGAGAACCAGCGTGATGCCGATGATCGCGCCGGAGATCTGCTTCATGGCCTTGCGCGTCGCGTCCCTTGGCGACAGCCCTTCTTCGGCCATGATGCGCTCGACATTTTCGACCACGACGATGGCATCGTCGACCAGGATGCCGATCGCCAGCACCATAGCAAACATCGTCAAGACGTTGATTGAGAACCCCGTGGCCAGCATGACCGCGCAGGTTCCGAGCAGCGCCACCGGAACGACCAGTGTCGGGATGATCGTGTAACGGAAGTTCTGCAGAAACAGGAACATCACCGCGAAGACGAGCACCATTGCTTCAAGAAGCGTATGGATGACCTTTTCGATCGACACTTTCACGAACGGCGAGGTGTCGTAGGGGATGGCGTATTCCAGGCCTTCGGGGAAAAAGCGGGACAGCTCCTCCATCTGCGCCCGGACGGCTTCGGATGTCGCCAACGCGTTGCCCGTCGGCGACAGCTGTACCGCGATCGCTGCGCTTGGCTTGCCGTTCAGCCTGGTGGAGAAGTTGTAGTTTTCCGCGCCGACCTCTATGCGCGCCACGTCCGACAGCCGGACCGACGAGCCGTCGGGATTGGCGCGCAGCACGATGGAGCCGAATTCTTCGGCGGAGGTGAGCTGGCCCTTAACCAGGACGGTGGCCGAGATCTGCTGCGTGATCGGGTTGGGATCCGCCCCGATGCGGCCAGCGGCAACCTGCGCGTTCTGTGACCGGATCGCATTGGTGATGTCGTCCGATGTGAGCTTCAATCCGACCATCTTGTCAGGATCGATCCAGATGCGCATGGCGCGCTGCGTCGCAAACAGCTGCGCGCGGCCGACACCGTCGATACGCCGGATTTCGCTGAGCACGTTGCGGCTAAGATAATCACCAAGACCGACGACATCGAGCGAACCGTCCGTCGACGTAAGGGCGACCATCATGAGGAAGCCACTGCCGGCCTCTTCAACCTGGATGCCCACCTGCTTGACGACCTGCGGCAAGCGCGGCTCAACACGGCGCACAGCGTTCTGTACGTCGATGGACGCCTGGCCGCTGTCGGTCCCGGGAGCAAAGGTCGCGGTAATGCTGACCATGCCGGAGGAATCGGAGGTCGATTCGAAATAGAGGAGCCCGGCAACGCCGTTCAGCTCTTCTTCGATGGGCCGGGTGACACTTTGGTAGATGTCTTCGGGTGCGGCGCCGGCATAGGTCGCGGAAATGGAGACCTGCGGTGGCGCCACGTTCGGATATTGCGCTACTGGCAGGAACGGAATGGCGATGACGCCGGCGAGCATGATGAAGATCGCCACGACCCATGCGAAGATGGGTCGATCGATGAAAAACTGAGGCATGTTTTCTGTCCTTAGCCGGCCTTGGGCTTGCTAGCCGGCTCCACCGAGCCGGCGCTGCCAGTTGCTGGCGCCGTATCCTGGGGCTTCCATGTCTGGGCGGTCACCGGAGCACCGGGCTTGACCTTCTGGAAGCCTTCGACGACGACCTTGTCGCCTGCCTTGAGGCCTTCTTCCACGACCCAACGGTCACCAGCCACGCGTCCAACCCGAACCGTCCGAAGGTCCGCCACGTTACTGTCAGTCACGACATAGACTTGCGATCGCCCGCCAGAATCGCGCTGGATCGCCTGCTGCGGAATCGCGATGGCGTTCTGCTGGATCCCTTGCTCGATTAGCACGCGGACATACATGCCCGGCAGTAAGTCCCCTTCAGGATTGGGGAACTCGCCACGAAGCGTCACCTGTCCGGTGGTGGCGTCTACCGCCGCCTCAAGGAACAGGAGTTTGCCGGGGTGCGCGTATTCACTGCCATCATCCAGTCGAAGCATAACGCGAGCGGCACCCGCCTCGGCATTCGTCAATGCGCCGTTTTCGAGCGCGCGCCGAAGCCGGAGAAGCTCGTTCGCCGACTGGGTAAAATCGGCATAGACCGGATCGATCTGTTGAATGGTGGCCAGGCTTTCAGGGCCATTGGCGCTGACGAGCGCGCCTTCCGTGACCATGGCACGGCCGATGCGTCCGGAGATCGGTGCCGTGATTTCGGCGTAGTCCAGATTGAGTTGCGCCGTCGTAAGTCCCGCGGTGGCAATCGCCACATCCGCGTCTGCCTGCGCGAGTGCCGCCACCGCGTTGTCGAGCTGCTGGCCGCTGGAAACGTTGCGTTCGCGCAGCTCGTTCTGCCGGTCAGCCTGCTGGCGGGCCTGAAGTTGGACGGCTTGCGCGCGCTGCAGGGTCGCCTCTGCGCTCGCCACCTGTGCGCGGAACAGCGCCGGGTCGATCCGATAGAGCACGTCGCCTTCCTTCACCAGGCTTCCCTGTTCGAAGACGCGCTCGAGCACGATGCCCGAGACGCGTGGCCGCACCTCGGCGATGCGGGTTGGGGCAATGCGTCCTGGCAGTTCGTTCAAAATGGGAAGGGTTTCTGGAACAACCTCGATGACGCTCACGGCGGGGGGAGGAGGGGCAGCCGGCTGCGCCTCTGCAGAACTTTTGGCATCACTGCATCCAGAAATAACAGCGAAAAGGGCGGCGGCCGCTGTAAGTTTCAGCGGCAAAACGTAAGTACGCATGAGAGAATCCAGAAAAAGTTGACGTTTGCCGGGACGGCTAGCGAGGCCGTGGCGATGAATGTGTTTAGCGGTAGCTGTGAGCGATCAACCGCCAGTCGGCGAATTGGTGTCTTGGGAGCGCAGATGTTCCGCGTCGACCAGCCACTGGATGTCGCGCAGAATGTTTGTACGTTCGGCGTCAGACCAGGGGTTCAGATTGTGCAGTTCGAGCCTCTTGAGCCCCTCGAGCGCCAGAAACGCTAGGATGGCACCACGCGGGTTTTCCGCCGTTTCTGTGACCGAATCGATCGATCGTCTATAGGTGGCCTGCACATAGCCACGCGCTTCGGCGTTCTGGGCGAGGGCGGCGACCAGATTTACAGCGACGGCTCGCACATCATCACGGATCGGTTCGGCTGCCGCCGCAATAAGTCCATTGATGGACGCGCTCGAAACCGAACCCAGGCTGTCCGTGGTCGCTCGGATCCGCTCTGCTTCAGCTTCCAGGCGCCGCCGTATGATGGCATTGATGAGCTGCTGCTTGGATTTGTAGTCGTAGATGACGCTCGCTTTGCTGATCCCGGCTTCGGTGGCTACGGCATCAAGCGTCACATGCGCGGCGCCATCACGGACAACCACGAGCTCCGCCGCATCCAGTATGTCGCTCTGTTCGATTACCCTTGGACGGGCCATACGTTCACGCCTGCGCTGTCTAGAATTAATTTCCGACTGGTTGGTTATTATAGGTGCGACGCAACAGAAAGTTCAATTCACCAATTTGTGTACCGAATGGCTAGCCGCAGCATGCCGGTGCGCTCGCAGTCTGGTCCATAGCTGCGATGTCCGGATGTGATAGAATAAGCACAGGGACACGTGCAGATACTGCAGCAGCACCTTCGCGCCTGCGATTGTGCGACAATACTGCCGCCCGGCCTTGTATCGGCGAGCACGCTCAAGCTTCAAAGGAAGTTCCATAATGCCTATTACGCGACATCGACATGTAGCGGGGGTGGGTTCTACCTTGAAGTGCGACTTTGCAGCGATACCAATGGGTTATCGTAAGCAAGGAAGCGCAGATGAAACGCACCTACTCGCAGATTGATCTCGATGAGCGGCGCAAGATCGCCCGCTGGCGTCAGGCTGGGGTCAGTGTCGATG
>NZ_JBFUIP010000278.1:0-4637 GCF_056401815.1 Aminobacter sp. P4_D5
GCCCTAATCTGCGCAGGCAAAGCCTGCAAAACGGGAACTGCAAAATGGTGGCGCGGGGTGGAGCAGCCCGGTAGCTCGTCAGGCTCATAACCTGAAGGTCACAGGTTCAAATCCTGTCCCCGCAACCAAACCTCTTCAAATCCAAATCCCAAAACGCCCCGCCTCAAGCGGGGCGTTTTGCTATCTGGCAACTGGTGACAGTTCGATCCCAAGCCGCAGTAGGGGCCAGCAATCAGGCCCAGGCTGACCTGCCACTGAGTTTTTCCTCCATCTGAGATTAGAGTCTGGTCCTTGATCGAAGGACGGACTGATGAAGAGAAAGCGGTTCACGGAAGAGCAGATCATCGCGGTTTTGCGCGAACACGAGGCGGGGGCGAAGGCGGGCGATCTGGGTCGCAAGCACGGGATCTCGGAGGTCCCCCAACCAAACTTTCCCAAACACACCGAGCTCGATCGCCGGCGGCAAGCTTCGCTTGCCTGGCTGCGCTAGAGCATCGGATTTTCAGATTGAATCGAGAGGGATTGAACGAAGCCGCTGACGCGGCATTTGGTGCGCGGGTTTGCGGATGACGCTTCTGTTTTGAAGGATTGCGGCTGTTGAAGCGCAATCTTGAGAACAGGAGTTTTGAGATGGCCGAGATGAGCCCTCTGCGCCGTCGGATGATCGAGGACATGACGGTCCGCAATCTGTCGCCGGCAACGCAACGATCCTACATCCACGCCGTGGCGAAGTTTTCCCGGTATTCCGGCCGGTCCCCGGATCGGCTTGGCCTGGAGGACGTTCGCGCCTTCCAGGTGCATCTGGTGGCGAACGGGATGTCGTGGCCGGCGCTGAACCAGACGGTATGCGCGCTGCGGTTCTTTTACGGCGTGACGCTTGGCAATGCCGAGATTCCGGAACGGATCGCCTATGCCCGCTCGCCGCGCACGCTGCCGGTGGTTTTGAGCACCGACGAGGTTGTGCGCTTTCTGGAGGCGGTACCGAGCCTGAAGACGCGCACGGCCCTTACCACGGCCTACGCGGCGGGACTTCGCGCCTCCGAGACCCTTGGCCTGAAGGTCCGCGACATCGACAGCGAGCGCGGCGTCATTCRGGTCGAGCATGGCAAGGGCGGCAAGGACCGCTATGTGATGCTGTCGGCGCAACTGCTTCGGATTCTGCGGGTCTATTGGCGGCTGGCAAAGCCGAAGGACTGGCTGTTCCCCGGTCGTGACGGAACCGCGCCGATCGATGTGCAGGTTCTCTATTCGGCTTGCCGCTCGGCGCGTACTGCTGCCGGCATCGACAAGCGCGTGACGGTTCATACGCTGCGGCACAGTTTTGCCACGCATCTGCTGGAGAACGGCACCGATATCCGCATCATCCAGGTTCTGCTCGGTCACAACAATCTGTCGAGCACGGCGCGCTACACCAAGGTCTCGAATGGCCTGATCCGCCGCACGGAAGCCCGCTCGACCGCCTGCAGCTCGAGGTAGTGCCGCCCGGCTGAGCCGGCCAGCATGCCGGCGAGACCGGAGGTGGCGGATATCTTCCCCCGCCATGGCGAGTCATATCGACAAATCCATGACGGTCATCTCGGGCGCGTCGAACGCCGCACGATGAGCGCGATCGAGCTATGCCGGACCGCGGTACTCGGCGGCCATGTGCAAGGGTGTCGATCGTGCGGGGCGATCAGCATCGCCTACAATTCCTGTCGCAACCGGCATTGCCCGAAGTGCCAGGGACAGGCATGCCRGGAATGGCTCGCGGCGCGACAGAACGAACTCCTGCCGGTTGCCTATTTCCATGTGGTGTTCACGTTACCGACGCAGATCGCGGCGATCGCCTTCCAAAACAAGGCAGCGCTCTACACCATCTTGTTCAAGGCCGCAGCCGAGACGCTGCGCGTGATCGCCGSCGATCCCAAACATCTCGGCGCCGAGGTCGGTCTCATCGCGGTGCTGCACAGTTGGGGCCAGAACCTGCACTACCATCCCCACATCCATTGCATCGTGCCGGGCGGCGGCATCTCCCTCGATGGAAAGCGTTGGATCGCCTGCCGGCCCGGCTTCTTCCTGCCGGTGCGCGTCCTGTCGCGCCTGTTCCGCCGGCTCTTTCTGCAAGAATTGCGGGCGGCCTATGACGCRGGCAAGTTGAGCTTCTTCGGCGATCTCGCCCATCTGGCGGCGCCCGCCGCGTTCAACCGCAAACTTGCCGAGGTCCGCCGCCTCGAATGGGTCGTCTACGCCAAGCCACCATTCGGCGGACCAGAGCAGGTACTGGCCTATCTCGGACGCTATACCCATCGCGTCGCCATCGCCAATTCCCGTCTGGTCAGCACGGCCAACGGCAAGGTCGCGTTCCGCTGGAGAGATTATCGACACCGCGGCAAAGCAAAGCTCATGACGCTGGATGCGCACGAGTTCATCAGGCGCTTCCTGCTGCACACCCTGCCGGATGGCTTCCACCGCATCCGCCATTACGGGTTCCTCGCCAACGGCCATCGCGCCGCAAAGATCGAGCTGTGTCGCAATCTGCTGGCCAACCCGTTGCAGAAGGGTGCTGAACCGGGCGTCGAATGTGACGCCGCCGTCGCCCTCCCGGCAACTCACCGCTGCTCCTGTTGCGGCGGGCAGATGATCACATTCAGCATCTGGCGGTGCGGAGAAACGCCGCCTCATCCCTTCTGGAACGACACTTCATGATCCCACCGAACGCGCCCAAATCACTGTATTCGGTATCGGTCGTCAACTGCGCCGGCAGATCTCTGCCGACCAACATCCTGCAACGCGACAAACTGGATCACTCAACGGCGCCCATCGCGGCAACATCAGGCCCGACCATCGGCACAGCGCCGTCGCTGACGCCGTCAATGTGTGTCCCACCGCCAGGAGATACAGCGTTCGGCAGCCAATCTTCAAATGACCCGACCAGCCGGGTCCGACACAATCCCCATAGCGCCTGACCTTCCCGCGGCTTCGCTCAATCCGGCTTACAATGAGGTCCGACGCCGAAACAGCGCCCTTGTTGTGCATGCGGACCTCACAGAAGCCTCCAGATTCCGGTTTGGGCTGTTTTGTGATTCATGTGTGGACGACCCCCGTTGAGCAAGAAGATTCTGACAATGGCAATACTGAAGCGGTCAGGTTCATTCATGTGTTCGGCCTGTTTTGTGCGGCCTCAGGCCGCTGGCCATGATGGTGTCGGTGGATCGGGCCCTCATCAAGTTGCCGCGCTGCGATGCGCGTTGAATCACTCAGGTTCTCCCGATCCCCGGCTTGACCGATCTGCATCACTGATGTCGTTCTCTCCTGCCCAAACTGGATGTCATTTTGCGCGACCGGCGGTTAACCTCAAGCCATTGACGGCGTCGCGCGGTAGTTTTCCTCACGCGCCATCACCGCCCAGGCGATCCGCGCTACCTTGTTGGCGACAGCGACTGTGACTAGCCGTGCCGGCTTACGCTCGAGCAACTGGTTCGCCCAGGTACTGACAGTCGTCGCCTTTCGCCGCGTGTATCGGACGACCGCCGTGGCGCCGACGACGAGGAGATGCCGCAAATAGCGATCTCCCATCTTCGAGATTCCTCCCATTCTGTCTTTGCCACCGGAGGAATGCTGTTTTGGAACAAGGCCGAGCCAAGCAGCGAATTGGCGGCCGGAGCGGAAGACCTTTGCGTCGACTACGGTGGCGGCGAGGGCGGTCGCCGTGATGAAGCCGATTCCGGGAATGGTTGAAAGCCGCCGACAGACCTGGTTCGTGCGATACCACTCCAAAAGCTCGATCTCGATCTTCCGGATTTGCGCGCCAAGCCCCTCGATCATTCGGGCGAGGAGGACAAGAACCTGTCGTGCTATCGCGGGGAGCGGCCCGTCGCCCTTGTCCAGAGCATCGATTAGACCACGGACATGGGCCCGGCCCTTCGGTGCGACGACGCCATACTCGGCCAGATGCGCCCGCATGGCGCTGATTTGCGCTGTGCGCTGCCGGACCAAGAGGTGGCGGGTCCGATGAAGCATCAAAATGCTCTGGGCATCCGCCGATTTGACAGCCACGAACCGCATTGTCGGTCGCGTCACCGCCTCGCAGATCGCTTCCGCGTCGGCCGCATCGTTTTTGTTGCGCTTGACGTAGGCCTTTACGTAAGCCGGCGGCATCAACTTAACCACATGCCCGAGTGCAATCAGCTCCCGCGCCCAATGGTGCGCCGTCGCACAGGCCTCCATGCCGATGAGGCACGGCTCCAGATCGCGAAGCAACGGAATAAGCTGATCGCGCCGGACTTTTCGACGGAGCACCGCGTGTCCTGCGTTATCGACGCCGTGAACCTGAAAGACGTTCTTGGCGATATCCAATCCAATCGTGATAACTTGCATACGGACGGTTCCTTCCCTCTGATGGTCCTTTGACAATGCCATCCTGGCACATCGCGATGCCGCTGGGTCGGGGGCCGTCCACATGGGGTAATCGCGGGAGCACCGCCGCTCTGGATTCGATCATGTTCTTGGACGGTGGCTGTTCCCCGATAAGATGAGGTACGGGCTCTCGACTGGACGCCGGGCCCAGCATCAACGGAGAACAGCCATGGAAGAATATATCGGCCTCGACGTGTCAATGAAAGAGACGGCAATTGCGATCCGTCGAGATGGGGTACGTG
>NZ_JBFUIP010000279.1:0-4618 GCF_056401815.1 Aminobacter sp. P4_D5
ATACAGAAATGGTGGCCGGGCTTGTCCTTCGTCACATCTTTCGGGCGCAGCTCAGGCTGGTTTTCACCTCCGCCGCGCAGCGCGACCACAGGGCCTTCACCAAATGGCTGATCCGCCAGATGGACGGCGTGATCGCGACAAGTCGGTTGTCGGGGCGTTTTCTCGAAGTGCCGCACAAGGTGGTGATGCACGGCGTCGATCTCGACAAATTCCATCCCCCGCGCACGACTGACGATGAATTCGCCGCTGCCGGCCTGCCCGGCAGATATGCGATCGGTTGCTTCGGCCGCGTCCGGCATTCGAAGGGGACCGACCTGTTCGTCGACGCGATGATATCGCTTCTGCCCCAGCATCCGGAATGGACTGCTGTCATCACCGGCCGGGTGACATCAGAGCACAAGGGCTTCGCCGACGAACTCAGGCAGCGGATCGCCGCGGCTGGGCTTTCGGAGCGGATCCTGCTGCTTGGCGAAGTGCCCGACGTTGCCGTGTGGTATCGGCGGGTGCGCCTCTACGTCGCGCCGTCGCGCAATGAAGGTTTTGGCCTGACGCCGCTGGAGGCGATGGCCTCGCGCACGGCCGTGGTTGCAAGCGATGCCGGCTCTTATTCCGAGATCGTCACACCAGGCGTGACCGGCGCCTTTGTTGCCGCTGGCGATGGTGTCGCCTTGCGTGAGGCGATCAGGCCCTATCTCGCCGATCCGGCCCTTGCCGAAGCGCATGGCGCTGCCGGGCTTGAGGACGTCTCCAAGCGGTTTCGGCTTGAGAACGAGGCGGCTGGGCTGCGCGAGGTCTATGACCAGGTGTGGGCGAACGGCTAGCACGACACCAGCCTGTCGATATCACACCAAATCGGCGCTGCGTCGGGTGGGGAGCGCGAATGAAGATCTACCTGATCAACCTCGACCGGGCTGCCGAGCGGCTGTTGTGGTTCATGCAGCAGATTGACGGCAAGGGGCTCGATCTCATCCGCGTGGCGGCGGTCGATGCGTCCAGGCTGGATGAGGCCGAGATGGATCGCTGGCGCGCACTTTCCTCCGGTCAAAAATCGCTGTCGCCGCCGGAAATCGGCTGCATGCTCAGCCATCGCAAGGTCTGGGAACTGATTGTCCAAGGAGCCGACGAATGGGCATTCGTGGCCGAGGACGACATCCATCTCGCCGCCGACGCGCCGCTATTTTTGCAAAGCGCGAACTGGATTCCCAAGGGCGCGGATTTGGTGAAGGCCGAGACCTTCTTGAACGAGCTCGAAATGTCGGCTGCCGTCTGGGGGCAACCACATGGCCACGAATTGAGGCGGCTCAAGTCGCGGCATTTCGGCACCGCCGGCTATTTCATCTCGAAGAAGGTGGCCGTGCAGCTGCTTACCTACACGGCGAAGCATTGCGAGCCGGTCGACCTGATCCTTTTTTCCCGCGAACTCGGGCTGCTGGACGAATTGACCGTGCTGCAGCTCAGCCCCGCGATCTGTGTGCAGCATATGGCAGCACCCGGCGTGAAGGCGGCAGCAGGCAGCGGGCTTTCAAGCCAGATCGACGGCGAGCGGCTGCGCTTCCATCGCAACCATCCCAAATCCGTGAGGCTGCGCGGCATGGCCAGGGTGTGGCGGGAAATCAAGCGCGTCGGACAAGATATCATGGCTCCCCTGCGCAAGGCCGCCCGTATCTTCAAGCGCGAGTCGGTATTCCGCTCGGTTCCGATCACATTGGGTGGCGAGAGGAACCGATGCTCGTAGTGAGCCAGCCAATGGCCGTGAGCAGCGGCTAGATCGCCACCGGCCCGTCATCCTTGACCTGGCGGATGGTAAGTGCCGTGCGCACTGTGTCGACATTCGGCGAAGAGGTCAGTTCCTCGATGACGAAGGTCTGGAACGTGCCGAGGTCAGGGGCGAGGCAGTGCAGCATGAAGTCCGATTCGCCCGAGACCATCCAGGCGCTGCGCACGATTGGCCAGCCGCGCGTGCGGTCGGCAAAGGCTTTGAGGTCGACCTCGGATTGGCGGTTGAGACCGACGAGGCAAAAAGCGACCACGTCCATGCCAAGTGCCGGCGCGTTGAGCAAAGCGCGGTAGCGCTGGATGATGCCTTCATCCTCGAGGCGCTTGACGCGGCGCAGGCAAGGCGGCGCCGAGATGCCGACGCGGCGCGACAATTCGACATTGGTCATCCGCCCATCGTCTTGAAGTTCGCGCAGGATCTTCCAGTCGATGGCGTCGAGATCGGCCTTGATGGGCATGTGTGCTCCGGGACTCGCGCAAGAATCTTGCGCATTCACGTAATTAAACTACTCGCAGCCATTGGGAAGCCCAAGCGCAGAAATCGGTGCTCGCCATGGGGCGAGTTCCGCCAAGGTCAAGCTTTCGGGGGAGTAACATCTTGCCGCCTTGCGCGGGGTATGGGTGAACACCTAGATTAGGGGCGATCCGCAGCCTGTATTGACGGGGTGCTGCTTTTTCCAATGACCATGAAGGCCCTTCGATGTCCGCCAAACATGCGCCAGTTCTCATCATCGGTTCGGGTCCCGCCGGATATACGGCGGCGATCTACGCGGCGCGCGCCATGCTCAAGCCGATGCTCGTCGCAGGCATGCAGCAGGGCGGCCAGCTGATGATCACCACCGACGTTGAAAACTATCCCGGTTTTGCCGAGCCGATCCAGGGCCCCTGGCTGATGGAACAGATGCGGGCGCAGGCCGAACATGTCGGCACCGAGATGATCAACGACATCATCACCGAGGTCGATTTCGACGTGCGGCCGTTCCGTGCCAAGGGCGACTCCGGCACTGTCTACACCGCAGACGCCGTGATCATCGCCACCGGCGCACAGGCCAAATGGCTCGGCCTGCCGAGCGAACAGGTGTTCCAGGGTTTTGGCGTTTCGGCGTGYGCGACCTGCGATGGCTTCTTCTACCGCGGCAAGGACGTGGTGGTGGTCGGCGGCGGCAATTCGGCGGTCGAGGAATCGCTCTATCTCGCCAACCTCGCCAAGACGGTGACCGTTGTGCACCGGCGCGACCATTTCCGCGCCGAGCGCATCCTGCAGGAACGGCTGTTTGCCAAGGACAACATCAAGGTGATCTGGGATCACGCGGTCGAAGAGATCGTAGGTGCTCCTGCACAGAAGCCGATGCCGCCTTCAGTCAACGGTGTCCGGCTCAAGAACGTGCATACTGGTGCCATCACCGAGATGGCGACCGACGGCGTGTTCGTGGCGATCGGCCATGCGCCGGCGGTCGAGCTGTTCGTCGGCAAGCTCAAGCAGAAGCCGAACGGCTATCTCTGGACGGCGCCGAACTCGACACGCACGGACGTTCCGGGCGTGTTTGCGGCCGGCGACGTGACCGACGACATCTACCGCCAGGCGGTGACTGCGGCAGGCCTGGGCTGCATGGCGGCACTTGAGGCGGAGAAGTACCTGGCCGGAATTGAAGTGCATCGCGAAGCGGCCGAATAGGCCGACCAAACGCCTTACATAAGAGGGGAAAAATGGCGTTGGATTGGGATAAGTTGCGCGTGTTCCACGCAGCGGCGGAGGCTGGGTCGTTCACGCATGCGGCGGAGACACTGAGGCTGTCGCAGTCGGCGATCTCGCGACAGGTGAGCGCGCTCGAGCATGACATCGGCGTGCCGCTGTTTCACCGCCATGCGCGCGGGCTGGTGCTGACCGAACAGGGCGAGATGCTGTTTCGTACGGCGCATGACGTCTTGATGAAGCTCGAGACGATCAAGACCCGGCTGACCGAGGCCAAGGACAGGCCCTCAGGCGTGCTCAAGGTGACGACGACTGTCGGCCTTGGCGCTGGCTGGCTGACGCAACGCATCCAGGAATTCCTCGAGCTCTATCCCGACATCCACATTCAGCTGATCCTCGCCAATGAGGAGTTGGACCTGACCATGCGCCAGGCCGACTGCGCTATCCGCCTGCGCCAGCCGCAGCAGCCGGACCTGATCCAGCGCCGGTTGTTCACCGTGCATTTCCACCTCTATGCCTCGCCGGCCTACGTCAACAAATACGGCAAGCCCGAATCCATCGGTGATCTCGCGAACCATCGCATCGTCACTTTCGGCGTGCCGGTGCCGACACATCTGAGCGAGCTCAACTGGCTTGAGACGGTGGGCGATTTTGAAGGCGGCCAGCGCGTGCCGACGCTGCAGATCAACGACATCCTGTCGATCAAGACGGCGGTGCAGACCGGTGCCGGCATCGCCATGCTGCCCGACTATGTGGTGGGCAAGGATGCCGGGCTGGTGCAGCTTCTGCCTGAAACGGAGGTGCCGTCCTTCGACACCTATTTCGCCTATCCCGATGCGATGCGCGATCAAGCCAAGCTGCATGTTTTCCGCGATTTTGTGATCGCCAAGGCGCGGAGCTGGGCTTTCTAGTCTCCACGCCATGGCGTGAGGCGCGGCAGCCAGCCGGGAACATTGGCGCGGTAGGTTTCGTATTGCTCACCGTAGCGCCGGGCGAGAACCGGCTCTTCGTAGATGCGCACGAAGGTTGCCATCGCAGCACCCATGACCACGGCATAGACCGCGAGCGGCCAGTGGGCGAAGATCAGCGCCTGGCGCCAGCGCATCGGCCCGAAAATCGGATTCGAATTTCGGTAAGCACGATGCGCAG
>NZ_JBFUIP010000280.1:0-4526 GCF_056401815.1 Aminobacter sp. P4_D5
ATATTGGCGATGCGAACGGGATATTGGCGATGCGAACGGGCACGAGGCCGGCCTCCTCCGCGCTGACCTGGTCACCGAAGAAGGAAGACCAGCCCAAAGCGATCAGTGCTGCCTCGCGCGTCGTTTCAATCAATATCATTTTCCTTGTTTGAGTCAGCAGCTGGCATGAGCGCATGACGCGGCTCCGCCGACGTTCAACGTTCCCTAGCACAGCGCAACCGCGCTTGCATGGCGTCGGGTGGCCCGGTGGCAAAGCAGGGCACGACAGCAAGTCTACTTGCCTCGCTTCTCGACCTTCAGGTCCGGAAGGCTGGGTCGCTTCGATTTGATCCCGGCCTCTTTCAAGGCCGTATATCCCACCTTCCTGAGGAGCTTCTCTGTTTTTGCACGCTCCTTGTCGCGAATGCTCTGGCCTTTGATCTTCGGCATCGGTCCTCCAATTGGTGCGGTGTCGTTCGCTACCCAGTATATGGTCTGTTGAGCCGCGCCGGTGAATGCAGGCTTGCACGATTTGTTTCTCGACGCGTTGCAACCAACCCGTGGCAGATTTCAACTCAATGTCTCGAAAGTTGATGTCAAAGGTCGGGATAGGTGCGTTGCGTCCGACCGATCTGGGGCCGGAACAGGACCGGCAGCTTTCGCGGATGAGGAGATGGAATAGCAGCCGTTCCGGTCGCGACCCGTTGCGGACGTTGCGCATGCGGACATCGAAGAGGAGTAATGACCCGAAGCCGCTATTGACTGCGGTCATCTGAACTTGGCGCGTTCGCAAAGGAATTGACAGAAGTATCGCACCAACAGCCGGAAGGAAGACTTCGGATGACTTGATTGGACACCGCATCTCTGTGGTGCGAAAATCGGTAGTAAAGCCAATTCTGGGGGCAACGCGCATAAGTCCGTAGTGATCAAGAGGAAGGTTTCATCATGGCAATCTGGCAACCTGACCCTTCATTCTATCCCTCGCCAAGAATGGCCGCGAAGGCGCCGAAAGAGACGCTGGCCTATGTCGCCGCCTTCGACCCGGACCGCAAGAGTCCCGACGCGATAGCCGTCGTTGACGTGAACCCCAAATCCCCGTCCTATTCCCAGATCGTTGGCAAGGTCGACATGCCGAATGTGGGCGACGAACTGCATCATTTCGGCTGGAATGCCTGCTCGTCATGCCTCTGTCCCAATGCGCCGCACCCCCATATGGAGCGGCGCTACCTTGTCGTGCCAGGCTTGCGGTCGTCGCGGCTGCACATCATCGACACCAAGCCGGATCCGAGAAACCCTGAGATCGTCAGGGTCATCGAGCCGGAAGAAATTGCAGAGAAGGCTGGCTATTCGCGCCTGCACACCATCCACTGCGGTCCCGAAGGAATATACGTGAACGCGCTTGGAAACGCAGAGGGCAAGGCGCCTGGCGGCATATTCCTGCTGGATTCCGGGAGTTTCGACGTTCTCGGTCAGTGGGAGATGGACCGGGGACCTCAGCAGCTTGCCTATGATTTCTGGTGGCATCTCGGTCACGACACGATGGTGACGAGCGAATGGGGAACCCCCGATACATTCGAGAACGGGCTCGTTCCGGAGATACTG
Source organism: Aminobacter sp. P4_D5 (assembly GCF_056401815.1). Taxonomy (NCBI): domain Bacteria; kingdom Pseudomonadati; phylum Pseudomonadota; class Alphaproteobacteria; order Hyphomicrobiales; family Phyllobacteriaceae; genus Aminobacter; species Aminobacter sp. P4_D5. The sequence continues at coordinate 1,582 of NZ_JBFUIP010000280.1, forward strand.
CTGGGCAGCAAATATGGGCGCAGGCTGCACTTCTGGGATCTGCACAAACGCAAGCACCTTCAGGAGATCGACTTCGGCGAAGAACACCAGCTCGTGTTCGAATTGCGCCCGGCACATGATCCGACCAAGGCCTATGGCTTTGTTGGCTGTGTCATCAGCCTCAAGGATCTCTCGGCTTCGATCTGGACATGGTACCGCGACGGCGACAAATGGGCCGTGAAAAAGGTGATCGTGATCCCCGCCGAACCTGCGGATCCGGCCCTGCTGCCACCCGTGCTCAAGGGCTTCAATGCGGTCGCCCCGCTGGTGACCGACATCGACCTGTCGATGGATGACCGTTTCCTCTACGTTTCCTGCTGGGGCACGGGAGACATGATCCAGTACGACGTGTCGGACCCGTTCAACCCGAAAGAGGCCGGCAGGGTCCGCATAGGTGGTATCGTGTCCCGGGCAACCCACCCAAAGGCGAGCAATGGCGCGCTTAGTGGTGGCCCGCAAATGGTCGAAATCAGCCGAGATGGAAAGCGGGTCTATTTTACCAACTCTCTGTACGGCGCCATCGACCCGCAGTTCTATCCCGATGGCATCGACGGGTGGATGGTGAAGCTCGACGTGGGAGAAAATGGCGGGATCAAATTCGACGAGGATTTTTTCGTCGACTGGCCAAAAGGCCATCGGCCGCATCAGGTGCGTTTGGAGGGAGGCGATTGTTCGTCCGATTCCTACTGCTATCCCTGATGACGCCGGCAGCCACCCAGCGATTAGAGCGCCGTGCATCCAACTGGACGCACAAAGGATGCTCTAAGTCTTTGAATCCACGTATCGTTCTTTCCGAAAATCGATGCCGATTTTCGGAAAGATGCCGTAGTAGCTTATCATGATTTCCATCTCGCCTTGGCTGGTGCTTGCCGGCCTTGGCGCATTTCACGGCCTAAACCCTGCCATGGGGTGGCTGTTTGCGGTTGCCCTCGGCTTGCACCGGCAAAGCCGCAAGATCATATTGTTGTCGCTGGTCCCCATAGCGATAGGACATACCGTTTCGATTGCCATCGTTGCGATGGTGGTGTTGGCGCTCGGCATTTTCGTTGAGCAGCGCCCTTTGGAAGCGGCTGCCGGCATGATGCTCATTGGCTGGGCCGCTTTCCATGCCGCATACGGCCATCGCCACCGAGTTCGAGTCGGAATGAAAACGGGGATGATGGGGCTTGGATTCTGGTCTTTCTTGATGGCGACCGCCCACGGTGCCGGCCTCATGCTCGTGCCTGTACTCATACCGCTTTGCGTTTCGGTTAGCCCGACGGGCAAGCTGACGGCTGCCGGATCGCTGCCCACAGCGCTGGCAGCGGTGGGGCTACACATGGCCGCCATGCTTGCAGTGATCCTTGTTGTCAGCGTTTCCGTCTATGAATGGCTGGGGCTTTCATTGCTTCGCCGTGGATGGATCAATTTCGATCTCATCTGGATTACAGCCCTCGCGATCACCGGCATTGTACTGATTATTTGAAGCTGGACGGCTGGCCGCAAACTCGACAACGCCGCTCCGATGAGATGCGGAAAACACTGCTTTCAACCCGGTTTCTCATGACAAGGCCTGTCATCATCACATCATCAAGCACACAGAGTTGGACGAAAAGATGCACAGGATGAGCCATTGTGCCGAGCTTCCGCTGTCAACGACGAAACTAGCGGACGCCAACCTAGAGTGAACAACGGCTCCACCGTTGACAGCGGTGGCGTCCAGGAGCACGTTTGTATGTGATAGGTGTCGAAGCTACCCCCGACGTCGGCTATTTCAAGAGTGCCGCCGCCGCGTTGTGTTGTAGCGACGATATTGAGCAGTACTCCATGCGGCGCGCAAAGTGGGTATTGATGATCGATCGCTTCTTTCATATCGGAATTCTGTGGTTGGCCCTTGCTGGGCCGGCGCACGCTCAAACACTTCCGCTCCCGAACCAATTGCTGGACTTCCGTTCGACCGCGGGGGCGGAACTGTTCCTGGAAAGTGATGCCAGGGCAGCCTACTTCCCGCTTGCAAGTAATTTCCTGACGCAGGAGAACCAGGCATTTTGCGGGGTTGCGAGCATTGTGATGGTGCTAAATGCGCTACAGTTGGCCGCACCGAGCACTCCAGAATTTGATCCATACCACACCTTTACCCAGGACAATTTCCTTGATGCCCGCACCGAAGCAGTGCTGCCGAGCGACGTGCTCAGGAAGCAGGGAATGACGCTCGACCAGATCGGCGGGCTGATTGCGCTTCATCCCGTGCGGGTGGCCGTCCGCCACGCTTCTGATTCCAATCTGGATGGATTTCGCGCCGAGGCGCGCGACTACCTTTCGAAGCCCGACCACTATGTGATTGTAAACTACTTGCGAAAGGCTATCGGGCAGGAGCGCGGCGGCCATATATCACCCCTTGCAGCCTACGACGCGGAGACGGACCGGTTCCTCATTCTCGACGTTGCTCGCTACAAATATCCGCCCGTATGGGTAACGGCGTCGGATCTGTTTAATGCGATGAATACAACGGATTCTGACAACGAGAACAAGACGCGAGGCTTCGTGCTGGTGTCTAAAGCGACTGTCCAATAGCCCTTTGTTTAGTTTCAAGCCGCTCCATGTTCAGCTGAGTCGCGCCGCTTCTGACTGCCGGATCATATTGTGAAATACCCCATCGTCGTTCTCCTTCGGCCAACTTTGGCCATTGGAGAAACGACCGAGCATATCGTGGGCACGGTGGGGGCGATTCCGGACCAGCAACTTCACGGTACCAATCGTCAAAAGCAGATGAGGTTGTCTAATCGCAACTGGGGCGTCAATAGTAAGTTTTGTCGAAGCAGCACTGCCGGTGCATGGTTGTCTTCGCGGTCGACATCGGTCGCCGCATGATGGAGCTTCGCGGCACGAGCCTTCAATGTGGACGACGCATTCAGCTGAGACAGCGA
>NZ_JBFUIP010000281.1:0-4512 GCF_056401815.1 Aminobacter sp. P4_D5
ACACAGCCCAGTCGTAAGCTGTTGCGGCCGGCTTCACGTCGGAATCCGCATCTCGACTTTTCCAATAACACCATCGGTGCGATCATAGGGCACGCTGGCAGCACCATCACCAGTCGCTACACCCACCGTCTCGATTCAGTATTGGTCGCGACAGCGGACAGCATAGCGAACGCGATCGACCGGCAGATGAGGAGCTTCTAGGTATCTAGGCAGGGCTATTTGCCCGTAGTTTCGGAAGAACCGGGGCAGTTCCAACGGCCCGCAACGCTCAATCGGCTTCCATTCGTCGGATCGCAGCCAGGCGCCGTTGATGTTGCCCTTCTCGCGATCTTTGGCAGGATCGAAGTGCACGCCTTCAAAGTGGGTCGGCGAATACCTCGGTATCCTCGCGGGTCGCGAAGCAATAGAGGCGGAAGTTCTCCGCCTTGCCATTCGGCCATTTTGCCATCACCTGCTGTGTCCTCGGCTGCGGATCAAAGCGCCGGCAGAAGTCGGCGATGAGGCCGTAGTTTTCCATGCAACAGAGGTCGTTGGGCAGCGCGACCTGATATGCCGCACCTGAACTACCGGGCAGCGAAATGGAGGCCGTCACCTGCAACGACACCCGCACCTCGGGCAGCGCAGCCTTTGTGAAAGCAGCTGTTTGCAGGGAGCCGATGGGGCGCTCGACAGCTGTCGAGCGCAGAAAGCTCTATCCCTTCATGTCCCAATCGTCATCATGGCCACGAGCACCGGTCCCCATGCCGTAAGCAGAATATTTCCAACGGCATACGGAACTGTGTAACCCAGTGCGGGAACGCTGCTGTTAGACTCGTCCTGAATGGCACGAAGGGCGGCGGTAATCGTGCCGGCTCCTGCGCAGGCCCCCAGGACAATCAGCGGGCTCATCCTCAATACATAGCGGCCAAAGAGGATGCCAATGGTATGCGGCAAGAGTGCCGACACCAGACCAACGGCAACCAGGCTCAATCCGGTATTTTGAAGTCCGGAAAAGAAGCTGGGGCCAGCACTCAAGCCTACCACCCCGATAAAGAGACACAATCCTACGGTATCGAAAATCCAAATCGCCGGCTCCGGCATCCGACCGAAAAATGGGTACACGGATCGAAGCCAACCGAAGATCAAACCCATGATCAATGCCCCACCACTCGCGGTAAGTGTGAGCGGAATACCTGCGACCGTCAGCGAAAGCAGCCCGACAAGCCCCCCGAGCACGATGCCAGTACCGACGAAAACCATGTCCGTCGCATCCGTCGGACGGTCGGCATAACCGATTTCCTTGGCTGCCTTCTCAACCTCGGGCCTGATTCCGATCAGGCACATTACGTCGCCTCGATCGATCCGCGTTGTTGCGGCGATGGGCATCTCATGTCCGGCGCGTGTAAGCCTTCGAAGAAACACGCCGCGTGCAAACTCCAGCTTGGTCAAGTCATCGAGCGACAGTCCTACGACAAAGCGTTGCGTAACCACGACATCCAGCACATCTAACGGGACGTCCAGCAGAGATTTGTCGTCCACTTCAGGACCAATTACGTCCCCTCGCCTCACGTGAATTTCCTGGCGAGCGAGCACAGCAACAACATCATCCTCGCGGATGGCCAAGTCAGGTCGAGGCTCCAATATCTCGGCGCCTCGGCGAATGCGCGCAATGAAGACCCGCGTGTCCTTGGGCATTGCCTCGATATCAGCCAAGGTCTTGTCAAAAAGTATGGGGTTCGTAACGCGGTAGGCCCGGACGTCGAAAAATTTGGTTCCGGAGTTGGCGCCTGGGCCAAGCTCCGACGAACCCGCCAGCGCAGCCTGCATACGAGCACCTTCTTCACGCAGGTTTATACCCATCAACTTGGGCCCGATGGTGGGAAGGAACCAGACGAGACTGGCAGTTCCAATCAGGTAAGTGACCGCATAGGCGACCGGGATGTTATTTAGCAGCGCGCTTTTCTCAGCATCGGACAACGGGAGGCGCTGAATGGCCTGGCCGGCGGTGCCGATCACTGTCGACTCGGAAAACGCGCCCGCGAGGAGCCCAGCTGCCGTGCCGATGTCGTAGTTCAGCAGCTTTGCGAAACCGAATGCTGTAAGCAGACATGCAACGCAAAGAACGACCGTGAGCAGAACCTGCGGAATTGCGTCCTTTTTCAGTCCTCGAAAGAACTGCGGCCCTACTTTGTAGCCGGTAGTGAAGAGGAATAGATCAAAGAATATGACCTTCACGATGGGCGGGACTTTGATATCGAGTTGTCCGATCAATACTCCTGCGAAGAGTGTCCCCACGACAATGCCGAGACTAAAGCTTCCAAACCTCAGGCGGCCAATCACGAAGCCAACTGCCAGCGTAAGGAAGATGGCCAGCTCAGGATTGTTTTGCAGTGCCTGCACAAAATAAGTCATGCGTTCCCCCATGTCAGTTGTGCCCAGCCAGCATCTGCTCATCTGGGGCGAATGCAAGACATACCCGCAGCTAGGTTTCGAGGGCTGGACAGGCGAGCTTTCCGTCAAGAACGGCCAAGACTATATTGGCGGTCACGTCATCCCCGAACCCATCGTGGCTCCTTGGCCTGGATGCGAGCTATTCTAACTTCCATATCACGTTGGCTTTGTGCCCTTGCAGCTTCTCCTCCGGTTCTTCCTTTAGGTCGTCAAAGTCGTGGCTGGTCGAGTTCCGCCAAGCGCGTTTATTTTTGATTTCGAAAAAAACGACTGGTTGACGTTGAGAAAGTCGCACCTAATGTGATTTCCGCTCTGACCTGAGATTCGAGCGGCGCGCTCGCCTCGTTTCGATCCCCTCAGAAGCGGGCGCGCCATTTTCCCCCTTCGTGATTGGTCTTAAACGCCAGCTCGGCGTTAACGGTTTGAGGCGGTAGCGCACAGACCGAGATCCAAGCCACGGCGAGCACAGCCAAAGTCGCGTGAGCTGCTCCAGCGGGAACCTTGAAGGTGCCCGTTGCATTTAGATCCATGAGCCTAACAACAGGAGCGGATAAGATGCGTAAAATCCTGATCGGTTGTGCGCTCGTTGCCGGCATGGGCGTTGGGTTGCCTCTGCCTGCCTCTGCGCAAGACATCCAACTTGAATTTGGTCGCGATGGACTGCGCCTGAATGAGGGCTGCAACCCGCGCTACGAGGATTGCCGCCAGGACGGCTACCGCGATGGCTTCTATCCCGACAATCGCCGCAGTATGCAGCGGATTGCACCGAGGGCCGCGCGCTCGACAAGGCCGAAAGCATGGGCATACGCCGTGCCCGCATCGCAGATGTCGGCCGACGGACGATCGAGGTCCAAGGCCGCGACCGCAACGGCGACCGCATCTATGTCACCTTCGGCCGCTCGCCGAGCTGCCCGCTGCTGAGCTAGTCGAACTCTTGCAGCGGGAGCCAGGCCGGCGCTGCTTTGGATGACTCAGCCGGGAGGCGCCGGCCAAGCTGCATGTGCATGAAGGACCGCCCTCCACCGACAAGCTGATTGGCGATGCTTGGTCGCATGAGATCAAATACGACGGCTACCGGACACAGATCCATCTCGTCGGCGGGCATGCGATTGCATTCACCCGGAATGCTTCGGTGCTGGCCGCCGTGCGCGCTCTGATCAAACGCGATGCCATCCATCCTTGATGGTGAGATGGTCGTGCAGGACGAGACCGGCCGCACCGACTTCAAGCGACTTGCCAGCGGCCTACATCACCCGCGAATTCGTCGTCATTAACTATGAGCAAAATCGAGGCGAGGCCCCATCCCTGCTGCTGGCGGACATGGCCGACGGTGAACTTCGTTATGTCGGCCGAGCCATCCGGCAATCGGGGGCAAGCAACGCGGCGAGCTATGGGAAGCGCTGGACTATCTCAAAGATGCCCAGTTCGCGGCACCGATCGGCACCGGCAACAAGAGCGCAAAACCAATCCAACCGGTCTTGCGCGTCATGGCCAAGCATCTTCGAGGTGAAGACAAGCTGCGACATGCGACGGTGACGGAGGTGTTGGTGCCGTGATCGCAGAGACAGGCAGGTGCAGCGCGCTAGCGCCCTAAATTTGGGTGGGAAGGACAATGTGGGGGCTGGAACAGCCCTTACTGTTCGAGGCGCCTGCATGCTCCATTAATCATCCCTAATGTAAATTGTTGAGCAGATGCTAAAAAGTTTGGTACGCTACTAAACAGAGCTGGATGTGGGGCGCTATGATGCTGGCACAACGTCAGACGTTCGTTGAACTATTGGAGGCAACAGCCAAAGCAATCAACAGCACGCCGGTCGAGGATTTAAAGTCTATTTTGCTGCGTGCTGCGCTCAAGCTTCGCAGTAGTAAAGGCATAGATATCAACCCGAAAGTCGACCACGCAGTGACGTCACTTGCAGCAGAGGTTGGTATGACCAGAGCAGAATTGATAGGTGACATCATTGTTGACTGGATGCAGTCGAACGATTTTTTGCCTGCTTGGATGAATCATGAAGACCGGGAAATGGAACCGGAATTTTAGATGATAATATCATCTCGCGGCGATACGCAAATCTCTTGTAC
>NZ_JBFUIP010000282.1:0-4488 GCF_056401815.1 Aminobacter sp. P4_D5
GTGGGCGCCGATGGCTTATGGCAGCATCGCGGTGGGCGCCGATGGCTTATGGCAGCATCGCGCTGTTTAGGACACTTCCTGAAACGATTGTAAGTTGGGCGAGGCTGAGCGAAATCTCCGATCTCGGCGACGGGTACGCATCCTTCGACATCACCATTGCCGAACCGGACGGCAACATCGTTGCGGAGATCGAACGTTTCGTGATGAAGCGGCTCGATGACGATCTTGCACTGGCAGCGTCGCGCAGCGTCGATCGGGCTCATAAGCCTTCAGGCGATGAAAAGGAGCAACTGTCGCCGGCCGCTTTGCAACTCGCCGCTCAGGTGAGGCAGGGCATCCTGCCATCCGAGGGCTTCGAGGCGATGATTCGCGCGCTCAGCACCGGTCAGCCACAGCCGATAGTCAGTTCGATGGATCTTGGAGCGTTACGCAAACGGGCAACGCAACCGCGCATCGAAATCCAAGGGTCGGGTGAGGTCTTCGAGCGTCCCGATCTCGACAGCGACTATGTCGCGCCCCGTGACGAGATCGAACGCACCCTTGCAGGGTTCTGGACCGAATTGCTCGGTGTCGAAAAGATCGGCGTGCACGACAGTTTCTTCGACATCGGCGGCCATTCGCTGATCGCGGTACGTCTGTTTCGCATGATCAGGAAGCAGTTCGCACTCGACCTGCCTATCTCCGTGCTGTTCGAAGCCCCGACCATCGCCGAGTGCGCAGCGCTTATCAGCGAGCAGGCGGCGCCGCTGTCAGCCAAGACGCAAGGCGATGGTGCTCCAGATGACAAGAAAATCGAAAAGAAGACCCACCTTGTCGCCATGACTTCGGGGCGCTCGGTTGGCGCAACGCCATTCTTCCTTTGTGCAGGCATGTTCGGCAATGTGCTCAATCTACGACAGCTGGCCATGCAACTTGGCACTGATCGCCCAGTCTATGGGCTCCAGGCGCGCGGCCTCTATGGTGATCAGGAACCACACGACAGTTTCGTTGCGATGGCGCGCGACAATCTCAAGGAGGTTCGCGCCGTCCAGCCGCACGGACCCTATCTGTTGGGAGGATTCTCCGGCGGCGGTCTTGTTGCATACGAGATGGCGCAGCAGCTGCGCGACGAAGGTGAGGAAGTCGCACAACTGATCCTGCTGGATACGCCCTTGCCGACGCAACCCCCGCTATCGCTACGCGACAGGCTCTCCATGAAGGTTCAGGACCTGCGCCGGGAGCGCCTGAACTTCGTTGCCAACTGGATCGAAAGCCGCAGGCGTTGGAAACAGAAAGTCGAAGGCCGTGCCGATGCCGAGCAGGCAGAACAGGCCTCCGAGCAGTTCCACAATCTGGCGATCGAAACCGCTTTCCGCACCGCGCTGCCGCTTTATGAACTCAAGCCCTATGCGGGAAAGGTGCTGCTGCTTCGACCGAAGCTCAACGTCATCTATCATCTGAGTGGCGGACGTATGCTCCAAGATGGCCGGAACATTGCCATGGCCGACAATGGCTGGACGCCCTATGTCGCCGATCTGACTGTACAGGAGGTACCGGGCGACCATGACGGCATGGTGCTGGAGCCGTTCGTGCGCATCCTTGCCGACCGGATCAAGAAGCGTCTGAAAGAACCGCTACCTGGTGCGGTCTACGGCATGGCGGCCGAGTAGCCAAGGCCAGAGCAAGATCGCGAGAAGTGGAAACAGGTTCTAATCGGCCGCTGCCGTCTGCTGAACGAGCGGCACACCGAAAAGCTCGCCAATCAGGCCGGTTTCCGCCGCCAGCGTATAGTCGGCCGCGACAACGTCGAAACGCGCCTCATTGAGGTTGATCTCCGAATTGGCAAGGTCGGCGATCGCCCTGATCTCATCGAAGGTCGAGCGTTCGCCCACCTTCCGCTCCGCGCGCACACCTTCGAGACTCGAAGCGGCGTTACGCCTTTCTGCCTGAGCCAGGCTGAACATGCGCCCCGCGAGAGCGCGGCGATCGAACGCTGTACGAATCGCTGCGGTCACGCCAATTCGTGCCGCATCGGCTTCAAACACCGCCGCTCGGTTCTCGTCATTACGTTGCCTGATGGTCGCACTGACCCGCCCACCTGTATAGATCGGCATGGAGAACCGTACCTCGCCACGCCCCACGACATTGAGATCGACACCGGGAAGCGCAACCTGACCGCCGCCTATGCTCAGTCCAGCCGACACCGTCGGCAGCAAATCACCTTTCGCCCCACTGACACGGGCCTTGGCAGCATCCGCGCGCGCATCACGCTCCCTGACGCGGGGATTGTTGTTGACCGCCAGTTCGATGAGATCCTGTTCTTCGCTAGGTAGGCAAAGCTTCGCAACATCGGGCAGTTTGGTCTCCGGCGAAACGCCGAGGCGCAAGGCGGTACGACTTGCCTGGGCTATCAGCAGTCTGGCGCGCTCACGCTCGACAGAAAGGCGTGACAACTGCCGTTCGACATCGTCCACGTCCACGCGACTCGCGGCTCCGGCCTTCATTTCAATCTCTACGCCGCGCTTAAGCTTGGCGAGAAGGGCTGCTTGTCTGCCCAGAATCTCGATGGCGCCATTCTGGCGATGCACCTCGATCAGGGAGAGCGCAAGCTCGTAGGCTGCGGAGATTCGCCGATCATTGGCGACTTCGCCGCTCGCGCGATATTCAGCCTTCGCCGCTGCCACGGCGGCCTGCCCCCGGCCGCCTTGAAACAGAGGGAAATCGCCTCTGAGCGCATAGGAATAGGCATTGCCGGTGGTGCGGGCGTCGAAATCGTCGCCGTAGCCGGCCGCAAGACCGGCGCTCGCCTCTACGCCCACATTTGGCAACATCGTTGACCGCGCCCTCGCTATATCCTCGCCCGCCGCATCGCGCCTCGCATCGGCCGCAAGTATCTCCGGATTGGTGTTGATTGAAGCGAGGTCACCAACGCTACCCGTCACGACCTTGTCGGTCTGGACGATGGGAGCCTGCCGCACAGCGCCATTCGCGCATCCCATCACCGCAAGGCAGGCGCTCAGTACCGCCACTGTCGTTCCGTAGTAGGACATTAGCGGCGCCAACCCGTTACCTTCGACCAGTTCTTCGCGGCGGATGAAGGCCAGACCGCGAACTATAACCAGTTGGTAAACAAACACGGTTAAGGCATGGTAAACGTTCACGTTGCTACCTTGCCCGGCAACGTCATAGCGCGAACTTATGTGAGTGGCGGTCACGCTTGCCCGAAGCACCTTCGCCCGCAGGGCATATGACGCTCAGCAGTAGCGCCGTATCAGGCGGCTGAGGAAAGGCCGCTCAGGGGCCGTTTTCAGACTGTCAGCTGTTGGAACGCAGTAGGCCAAAGCGGCCATTCGGCAACCGACCCATCTCGGTCATTTCGATCATCTCGGAGATCGTCCAAAAGCTGACTCACCACAGTAGTGGGCTGTCGGTCGGCACGCGACAGCCCACTAGTCGACTAGTTCGCGTGAGCCGCTATCAGAAGCATCATTGGACGTTCAAGTTCTTCGGCCAGCCCTGGGTTGTCCCATATCTGGGTTGGCGTGGGCACAAATTCCTCGACTCGGTCGAGCTGGAACCCCTTCCCAATGAGGGCATTCARCGTGGTTCCGAGAGTCCTGTGGTATTTCAGGACGCCATCGGCAAACCAATTAGTGCGACGTTCCCCTTCAATCGAATACCCACTGACCGGCCATATCTTGCGGTCTGAGCCGTTGTCGATCCATTGAGGCTGTGACGTGGCCATGAAGATCGGGTGTTCAATTGTAAACACCAATACCCCGCCCGGTACCAGGGCCCGATGCATCATTGCGACGAGGCGATCGAAATCCTTGACGTAGTGAAAGGTCAGGGCGCTGTAGACCAGCTCGAAGCTTTGGGCAGGAAGTTCGAGCGTATCGAGGTCGGCAATTCGATAGTTGATTGCATCGTCATTTRTATCCGCTCGAGCGCGGTGGATCATGTTCTCTGATAGGTCATACCCCGTTACCGAGATGGCCCCATTCTGGCGCATCCAACGGGATGCCCAGCCGAAGCCGCAGCCAAGATCGGCAACGCGGCGTTCTTGCAGTGACGGCAGCAKGGCCTTGATGGCGTTCCATTCCGGAGCGCCCTCCAACCCGTGGAGCTGTCTCGGAAGTTGGCTGTAACCAGCAAAGAATTGGGGATTGTCGTAGATATTTTGTGCCATGTTCAATTCCTTTGAAAAATTGGACGAGGCACAAGCCAAGCCGAAAACCTCGTCCGGGAGGGCGAGGCCGGTTTTGGCATGTCGCTTGATTAGGTCGCGCGCGCTATGCCCCGGCATCTCGCAAACAAGATGCCGGCAAAGCGGGAGACAATGTGGATATCCTTTTCGACCATCTAGTAAGGTTTAGAGGAAGCGACGGCCAAGTCAAGCATCAGCCGGTGAGGCAGGCCGTGGCGGCTTAGCAAACTTCCGACGATGCTCAAGATGATGGCATATCCCCAGACGTCTGCTTTGCTTTCGCATCTTATAAAAGGAGACAG
>NZ_JBFUIP010000283.1:0-4439 GCF_056401815.1 Aminobacter sp. P4_D5
CCAGGGCGACGTTCTCGGTGCCGCCGCAATGGGTGTCGCCAACATCCTGTGCCTCACAGGCGACGGTGTGCAGGCAGGCGACCAGCCCGGCGCGAAGCCGGTGTTCGATCTCGATTCGATGTCGCTGCTCGAAACCGTTCGCATCATGCGCGACAACGGTAAATTCCTGTCTGGCCGCAAGCTGACCACGCCGCCGCAGCTTTTCCTTGGTGCCGCGGTCAACCCCTTCGCCCCGCCTTATGATTTCAGGCCTGTTCATATGGGCAAGAAGATTGCTGCCGGCGCCCAGTTCGTGCAGAGCCAGTACTGCTTCGATGTGCCGATGTTCCGCACCTTCATGAACCAGGTGCGCGATCTCGGCTACGACGAAAAATGCTTCATCCTGGTTGGCGTCGGCCCGCTGGCTTCGGCCAAGACCGCCAAATGGATCCGCGCCAACGTGCCGGGCATCCACATCCCTGATGCAATCATCAAGCGCTTGGAAGGCGCCCAGGACCAGAAGAAGGAAGGCAAGCAGCTCTGCATCGACATCATCAACGAGGTCAAGGAGATCGCCGGCGTGTCGGGCGTTCACGTCATGGCCTACCGGCAGGAGGAATATGTTGCCGAAATCGTCGATGAATCGGGCGTTCTGAAAGGCCGTCGCCCATGGAAGCGCGAGGCCCGCGCCGACGACCAGCGTGTCGCCGAGCGGCTTGAGCACATCCTGCACGATGACGTCACCGAATCGCAGGTCGACATGGTGAAGACCGCGCACTGACAGGCAGGCGCGATCGCCGCGCTTGAACGAAACCAAACAACGATATAAAGAAATCTTTATATCCTACGGAGGATTCATGACCCGCACCATCGTCGCCTCGGCGACCCGCGAAATCGTCATCGGTTTCGACCAGCCCTTCTGCGTCATCGGCGAGCGCATCAATCCGACCGGCCGCAAGAAGCTGGCCGCCGAGATGATCGCCGGCAATTTCGAGACGGTCATCCGCGACGCGCTGGAGCAGGCTGCCTGCGGCGCCACAATGCTCGACATCAATGCCGGCGTCACCTCGGTCAACCCGAACGAGACCGAACCGGGCCTGCTGGTGCAGACGCTCGAGATCGTCCAGAACCTGGTCGATCTGCCGCTCGCCATCGACAGCTCGGTGTCAGCGGCGATCGAGGCCGCGTTGAAGGTTGCCAAGGGCCGCCCGCTCGTCAACTCGGTGACCGGCGAGGAAGAGAAGCTTGAAGCCATCCTGCCACTGATCAAGAAGTACAACGTGCCTGTGGTTGCCATCTCCAATGACGAGACCGGCATTTCGATGGATCCCGACGTCCGCTTCGCGGTCGCCAAGAAGATCGTCGAGCGCTGCGCCGATTTCGGCATTCCCGCCCATGACGTCGTCGTCGACCCGCTGGTGATGCCGATCGGCGCACTCGGCGACGCCGGCCGCCAGGTCTTTGCGCTGCTGCGCCGCTTGCGCGAGGAACTCAAGGTCAACACCACCTGCGGCCTGTCCAACATCTCCTTYGGCCTGCCGCACCGCCACGGCATCAATGCCGGTTTCATTCCGATGGTCATCGGTGCTGGCATGACGAGCGCGATCATGAATCCCGTGCGCCCGYAGGAAATGGAAGCTGTCCGCGCCGCCAACGTGCTCAACGGCACCGACCCCAACTGCACCAACTGGATAAAGACCTACAAGGACTACAAGCCTTCCGAAGGAGGGCACGCTGTAGCGGCTCCGGTTGCCGTCAACGCACCCGGAGACGGCAATGGTGGTCGCCGCCGCGGTGGCCGCGAAGCCCGGATGGCGAGGGGATGATCGGATAAGATTATGCCTTATGTCGCCCCCCTCTGTCCTGCCGGACATCTCCCCCTCAAGGGGGGAGATCAGCCGGCCGCGACGCCGTCGCTTCTCCTGAACCGCCAGCGACTGAGGCTGGGCGGCAGCAAAGTCCAATCTCCTCCCTTGAGAGGGAGATGTCCGGCAGGACAGAGGGGGGCGCCATCGAGCTTTGGCGCCGAATGCATTTCGGAAAGCAGCATGCCATGAACTCTCCCGCCAACATCACCGATCCGCTGGTCCTGTTCATGCCCTCGGGCAAGCGCGGACGGTTCCCGGTGGGAACACCTCTTCTTGATGCAGCGCGAACGCTCGGCGTCTATGTCGAAAGCGTGTGCGGTGGACGCGCCACCTGCGGCCGCTGCCAGATCGAGGTGCAGGAAGGCAATTTCGCCAAGCACAAGATCGTCTCGTCCAACGACCACATCTCGCCCAAGGGGCCAAAGGAAGAGCGCTACGAGCGCGTGCGCGGCCTGCCTGATGGGCGCCGCCTTTCATGCTCGGCAACGATCCAGGGCGACCTTGTTGTCGACGTGCCGCAGGACACCGTCATCAACGCACAGGTCGTGCGCAAGGCAGCCACCGACCGCGTCATCGAGCGCAACGCCGCCGTCCAACTCTGCTATGTCGAGTTGGAAGAGCCGGACATGCACAAGCCGCTCGGCGACCTCGACCGCCTGAAGGTGGCGCTCGAAAAGGACTGGGGCTGGAAAGACCTGCTGGTCGCGCCCCATCTCATCGCCCAGGTCCAGAAGATCCTGCGCACCAAGCTGCCCGACCAACCGGAAGTCACTCCGGGCAAATGGGGCGTGACTGCCGTGGTCCACCGCGACATGGATTCGTCGCGCCCCTTCATCATCGGCCTTTATCCAGGGCTGAAGAATGAGGCCTACGGCATCGCCTGCGACATCGGTTCGACAACCATCGCCATGCATCTGGTGTCGCTGCTGTCGGGCCGCATTGCCGCGTCCTCGGGCACGTCGAACCCGCAGATCCGCTTCGGCGAAGATCTGATGAGCCGTGTGTCCTATGTCATGATGAACCCGGACGGCCGTGAGGCCATGACCAAGGCCGTGCGCGAGGCGGTCAACGGGCTGATTGGCAAGGTTTGCGAAGAAGGCCAGGCCCATCGCGAAGACATTTTCGACTGCGTCTTCGTCGCCAACCCGATCATGCACCATTTGTTCCTTGGCATTGACCCGACCGAACTCGGCCAGGCCCCCTTTGCCCTTGCCGTATCGGGCGCGCTGCAATTCTGGGCGCATGAGATCGACATCGAGGTCAATCGCGGGGCGCGTCTCTACACGCTGCCTTGCATCGCCGGCCACGTCGGCGCCGACGCCGCCGGTGCCACGCTGTCTGAAGGACCCTATCGCCAGGACAAGATGATGCTGCTTGTCGATGTCGGCACCAATGCCGAGATCATCCTCGGCAACAGTACGCGCGTCGTCGCCGCGTCCTCCCCCACCGGCCCGGCCTTCGAAGGTGCCGAAATCTCCTCGGGCCAGCGCGCCGCACCCGGTGCCATCGAGCGCGTGCGTATCGATCCTGAAACCCTGGAACCGAAATACCGCGTCATCGGCACCGACAAATGGTCGGACGAAGAAGGCTTCGACGAAGCCTCGTGGACCACCGGCGTCACCGGCATTTGCGGCTCGGCCATCATCGAGGTCGTGGCCGAGATGTATCTCTCAGGCATCATTACTGAAGACGGCGTCATCGACGGCGCGCTGATGGAGAAGAGCCCGCGCATCATCCAGAACGGCCGCACCTTCTCTTACCTTCTGCGCGAAGGCCGCCAGGGCGAGCCGCGCATCACCGTCACCCAAAATGACGTCCGTGCGATCCAGCTTGCCAAGGCTGCCCTTTATGCCGGCGTGAAGCTCTTGATGGAAAAGCAAGGCGTCGAAACTGTCGACACGATCCGCTTCGCTGGCGCCTTCGGCTCGTTCATCGATCCGAAATACGCGATGGTGCTCGGCCTGATCCCCGATTGCGATCTCGACGAGGTCAAGGCGGTCGGCAATGCGGCGGGCACCGGCGCGCTCATGGCGCTGCTCAACCGCAACCATCGCCGCGAGATCGAACAGGAAGTCGGCCGGATCGAAAAAATCGAGACCGCGCTCGAACCGCATTTCCAGCAGCTGTTCATCGACGCCATGGCGCTGCCCAACAAGGTCGACCCGTTCCCGAAGCTGTCGGCTGCGGTCAAGCTGCCACCGCGCAAGGCGACGAGCGCTGATGGCGAGCCAACGGACAATGCTCCTCGACGCCGCTCGCGCGAGGAACGCGCCGCGCGCCGCTCCCGCGACTAACCGGACCATTGCAGAATTGACGCATCGGCGAGGCATTCCGTGCCTCGCCGACGCGCTTTTGTGTTAGAATGCCCGTATCGGGTGTGTTTCCATTGCGCAACCATTCCGCCGCAAATCGCTGCTGAAGCGAAATCGATACGAAACAATCCCGAACTAGTTTCCGCTTGTCAGCCGCCGCTAGAGGTTCGCCTCTGCGTTGGCAGCCGTGCATGGCCTCGAAAATCGGAACAGATTTTTGAAATGGATCAAGCACCGATTCAAAGCACCGCAGCATTCGCTCCCAAGGGACGCGTGACGC
>NZ_JBFUIP010000284.1:0-4421 GCF_056401815.1 Aminobacter sp. P4_D5
CGTTGTAAGTCGCGATCGTATTTTGCTCGAGATCCTTACGGGGATGTTCAGTCCCGAACCTTACATCGGCATTAGCGGCCAGATGGAACACGGCGTCGCCACCTTTGAAGGCGGCAGTCAGCCCATCCAAATCCAGAAGATCCAACTCCAGCAGCTTGAAATTCTGGTGCTTCAGTGCACCGTCGAGAAAGCGGCGCTGTCCTGTGCTGAAATTGTCGACGCCAATGACGGCGTCTCCATTTGCCAGCAGGCGATCCACAAGATTGCTACCGATAAAGCCGGAGCAGCCCGTAACGACAAATGTGCTAACCACGTCCAATCCCATCCTGCTGGAACACCCAGAATTTTGTCATGCCGTAACCCAAAGCCACGGTGACAGCAACCGCAACCGCCACACCCGCATATGGTGACAGGCCGCACAGATCGACGATGATAAAAACGACAAGCATCGTTATTAGGTAGTTGATAAAAACAACGCAAAGGTACCGTGCAATCTGAGGTGCGAAATTTTTGCCATGGCTTGCAAAGGTAAAAAGCTTGTTGGCAGCAAAATGGAAGGCCGTAGAAACAAAGTATGAAGTGGTTACAGACAGATTTTTTGACAGATCCAAAAAATCAAACGTGATGAATAAAATAGAAAAATAGATCGCCGCAGTCAGTCCGCCAACTGTGAGATACTTTGTTATTTGCGCGCCGTGCTTAAGAAGCTTTATCGGGACTTTCATAGAAGCCAAGTCACGGAGTGGACGGATCAGGTTTTACAGCAGTCATAGTGACACGCACGCCGAAAGGGAGAGGGAGCCCTGACAGGTATTTCGACTCGGCCTTCATCAGGACAGACATCAGCCAGCTGTTTTTTGTTGATGCAGCTTGTTGCGCCACGACTTGCCGGTCAGGTGTTTTGCTTAAGAACCTGTCCTTCAGTTTCACTAACGCAAAAACCGGGTATATGAAGAAGCCGAGGTGCGACTTTCTAGTGACCCGAAAGCCTGCCGCCTCAAGCTTGCCTCTTAACTCGCCACTAGTATAGCGACGAAAATGGTTCAGCTGCACGTCGTAGGGGCCAAACAGTAAGGGACCGGCAGGCACCTCGACGATCAAAGCGCCTCCGGGCGTCAATAGTTCGTAAGCCTGCCGCATAGCGCGAGTGTCATCTCCAATATGCTCGAAAACGTTGAGCATCACGATGACATCAACAGACCGCGCCGGCAAAGGACATTGAAGCAGGTCAAAGCGAATGAGGGGTATACCCTTTAATTCACTTGCCAGCTTCAACAGGGGAGCTTTGACGACGTCAGCACCAATCAGAAAATTATCTGTCAAGCGACTACGAAGATCTTTCAACAAGAAGCCCGACGAGCAACCGATATCCATAATGACAGCACTAGGCTTGGCTGCATGTCGATGCACCTGATCTATCGCACACTTCCGAGAGGCCACGTCGATCGGATGTTGATCCCCTGCAGCTTCCTCATGAAGCTGCGTCAAGTCATCGGACCATCCCTCAAAATTCTCACTATACTCGAGGACGGGAACAGACTCCGAGCCGATGATAAAGCCGGCGCCGTCCCAAATTGGCTCAGATGTGTGTCCACGGGGAACCGGCAGCTTAAATGGAAACACAACGCACCTCAAAAATTGGCTTTCCGGTCCACGATATACATCGGGCGTCGCTTTACTTCATCATAAATGCGGCCGACATACTCCCCGATCAGCCCCAATCCAATGAGCTGCGTTCCGGAAAAGAAGCTGATGAAAAGGATGGTTGTGGACAGGCCCGGCGTAAGATTCACGCCAACGAGCTTCTGTAGCAGATACCACGCGCCCAGCAAGAAGCTGAGGCCAGCCAAGGCAAACCCTGCGAGCGACATCATGAAAAGTGGTCGGGAGCTAAAACTGACTAAGCCATTTAGCCCGATCTTCAGGGATCCGGTCAGTCGATTGTAGTTGCCCTTTCCGGCAAACCTCTCGTCACGGTCATATTCGATGAATCCCTGCTTAAACCCAACGTATGCAACGAGACCACGGAGGAACCCGTGGGTTTCGTTCAACTGGCGCAGTTCTTCAACAACACGCCGCGTCATGATCCTGAAATCGCCTGTGTTGCGCGGAATTTTGACGTCGCTCAGCTTATTGATCACCGTGTAGCCAAAATGGGATATCAGTCTCTTGAACCATGTCTCGCCACGACGGCTGCGGCGGGTGGCGTAAACCACTTCGAAGCCCTCCGAGAGCTTGCCATACATCTGCTCTAAAAGTTCCGGCTGATCCTGGAGATCCACGTCAATAACCGCACAAGTTTCGCCCGTACAGCTCAGAATACCAGCCATAGTTGCCGCTGGCTGGCCAAATCGGCGTGAAAACACCAAAAGCTTTATATTCGAGTTTCGGTTGATTTCTTCTAGAATCACTTCTTCCGTTCTATCCGGCGAGGGGTCCAGAGAGAAGATGATCTCGTAGGTCTTTCCCATATTCTGGAAGACGGCTTCGGCGCGGGCAAGGAAAGGACGAATGTTTTCTTCTTCTTTGTAGACAGGTACGACCAGCGATATATGCGGTGCCATCAACGCCCCCTTGGTGAAGTCGCCTGTTTGGCTCAACACTCCAGCAAAATCAAGCTGACGTGTATGCGCTGCATCGGACCGGTTGCTCAGCATGTGACGGACAGTCCGGATGAATAGGCAGACGCCAGATAATCCGGTCGGCGGCAGCACTGTTGCTCAGGGAGGGCGACAGAACCTTCTCCTGTCGGCACCACACCAGCACCTGGCGGATTGTCTGACGATTCGGCCAACTTGCGGAACACCAACGCGATTGTCTCCTGGACGCGTCGATCCGCAACCGAGAGTTCCATCTGGCTCATCGTGCCCTTCATGCCGAGCAGGAGCGGGTCGTTGGCCGAGTCGTAGACGCCATCCTCATCTACAATCAGCGTACCGACCTGACCGCAGAACTCCAGGAGCGTGTGCCAGTCGCTCCCATTGCGGGCCGGGCCTCTAGCGAGAACACCGCATCGACGCGGCCCTCGCAGATTGCCGCCAGAAGCTTCTCGAGCCGGGCCGCCGTGCGCCCGCACCCGAACGGCCATGGTCGTCGTCAATCACCTTGATGTCGGACCACCCCAACTGACGTGCCCGATCGGCCAAGCCATACTTGCGTCGATGGCTTTCAACGTTCTGTGCAACTTGGAAAGCGTCGGTTTTCGGACATAGGCGATGGCGTTCCGTACCAGATGATCAGCCGTGATTTTGGTCATCGCCCGCCTCCAACTGGTCCACTACGGCCGCCATCGCCTCCATCAGGAGTGCCTGCAGCTGCTCCACCGCTTTCGTCCGCTCCGCCGGCGCGAGCCTCATGACTAGCGGCGGCTCCTCGAACAGATCCTGTTGCGCATGCGTCCACTGCTTCGCCATCAGTGCCGTCTTGGGCAAACTCCTCCCCAAGGTTGCAGGCTAGGCCTGCGTCGAGGAACGCCCTAAGATCAAAAAGTCGGGCAACCGAAAGGCGCAGAACGTCAGCGATCTTGACCGATGCGACCGCTGGATCGACCAAACAGGCGGGAATCAGAAAGGATGGACCCTCGCCTGAGCGCAGGGTCAGATGCCGACTGCCGTTGTGGAACTGATCGCCAATCACGATCGCTGGCCGCAGGAACAGCGAGTGGAACGGATATGAGACCTCTATCTCGCGGCCCAGAATGCGGGCATCATAAGGTCGGGTCGAATGGCGGCTAAGCACTTGGGCGACCGTCGGGCCACCGTGAAGATGAACAACGTCGATCTATTCGCCTGGCTCACCCAGACGCTCGAGCGCATCGCCAACAGATGGCCCATCTCCAGCGTAGAGCAGTCATTCCCGGAACTACAAGGCCTGACCAACCTCAGCTACGCGCTTACGACTTGCCAACGACAACGTGAATTGTTAACGCTCGGTCGTTGCCCGCTGCCATATTCCGTTCGTCAGCCCGTCGTTCTCCGAGGCTGGCGCATGTGAACGGAGACGAGGTCTAAGCAAGAGGACGGATGAGACTTTCAAAGCATAGCTGTACCCGAGGAGCTGAGCTGGTTGGACGCAGATTGACCCCACAACTCTGCCTGCCGTTTCATGAGCGCCCTTGCGCCGCACCTTCCCCAGACTTTACTGCCAGTTGAATCGTCTTTGTCGCTTGAGTGCGTACGGGGAGGGGATTTGATATTTGGCATTCTATTGAAAGTATCACAGCATGTCCCAATCGCCCCGATTGATTTTTGACCTCACAACGTCATCGCGCTGGTCGGGACCTCCGTCAGGGATTGTGCGTACAGAGCGACAGCTCGCGATATTCGCAAAGGAGGTTGTCTCAACCTCAGTGGAGTATTCGATCTACGATCTGGAATCGAAATCATTCTTCGTATTGAAGCCTGATATCGTGAGGCGTATTC
>NZ_JBFUIP010000285.1:0-4393 GCF_056401815.1 Aminobacter sp. P4_D5
GGCCGGCCCAGAAGCGGGTCGGATGCGGCGAGGGCGTCGAGATCGAGCAGCCTTTGCCGGAACCGGACCAGCATTTCCAACGCATTGAGACCCATCTGCGGCATTGACCCGTGGCTCGTGCGTCCGGTTGCCGTGAAGCCCAGCCACAGCACGCCCTTGTGGCAGCGCACCGGCCGGTTGGAGGTCGGTTCGGCAATGATCATGGCGTCGAACGGGGCGAGGCTACCGTCGCCGGCCATCAGGCTCGCGCCCTCCGAGCCGGTTTCCTCGCCATAGGTCACGGCCAGCGAAAGCCGGCCCGACCAGTCCTCACGGGCGTACATGTCGAGGAAGCTGGCGATGAGGGCGGCAAGGCCGCCTTTCATGTCCGAACTGCCACGCCCATAGATGCGCCCACCCTCGACCGTCCCTCCGAATGGCGATTTTTTCCATTCGCGGTCGCCGAGGGGTACGGTGTCGCAATGCCCGCAAAAGACCAGATGCGGGCCCGCACGGCCGTTGTCGAGGCTCGCGATCAGATTGGCGCGTCCGTCATCCCCCTGGATCGTTGTCGATGCGACGCCACGCTCGGCCAGATAGTTGACTAGCTCGGCCACAAAGCCTTGTTCACGGCCCTGCAATGCCGTCGTGTCGTACCGCAACATCCACTGCAGGAGAGATATGCAATCGTCATCCGACAGGATGCCCGACTGGATAGTCGAAAGCGAAATGTCTTGGCTGGCAGATTTTGGATGGGATTGAAGCACGATCGTCACCTCGCTGGATAACAAACAGCGTAGTCACTCTCGTCATTTCCTGTCCATTGTGCGTTTATACATTCAATGTATTCAGAAATGTAAAAAATTACATATCTTCTTGGTGAGCCAGTTCTGACTTCACGATCGGGTCAATACCTGAAATTACCAGCGATCGCTGCCATCACGCCCGAACGCCTTCCTTGACGGCCGACCGTAGCGCGCCTTCCAGAATCCGGGCGTTGCTATGGCCAAGCTGGCAAAGCGCCCCGCCAGACAGGCGAACCACGATGTCGCTTCGATAGGTCAATTCGCTTTGGCCGATGCGACCGCATCAGGGTAAGCTTGTGGAGAAGACCGGCAGGCCGGGATCAGGTCGGCGGCCTGTGCATCATCGTCAAACGTGCCTTCCTCGTATTTGCGGATTTGCGGACCCAGATACGGATCTGGCATCGCGTATCGTGGCGCTTTGCCAATCCATGCAGCGTCTCGCCCGACAAATATTCCTGCGCGACCTGACGCTAAAACTCGATGCGCGCAGTTTTCATTCGGCAGAAACCTGTTGGGTTGGCGCGCCGCTAACCTGCCGCCGCGCCCGATACTTTCTCATGCAAGAGGCGAGTCGTAATTGACAGAGTTGGGGTGCGAGAGCTGACGGGGATAAACCTTGAGTTATAAAACTTTAACCACGATCCAATGATAAGCTGGTGTTTCGACACTAACACGCCCGTTGTAATGGTCTGTCTTCGGCAATTTGACGTCGTTCGAGTGTGCCGGGCTCCGAACAGAGCAAGATGKATCATGAATGCGGTGTCATCGMTTGGGATTGGACTGACGACATCTGGTCGTCGACGTCGAATATTAGGAGATCGCAAAACGGTCGTGATCCGCCCACAGCTGTTTTTCTCGATATCTCGACGGGGGAAGCCAGCGAAGGTGATAGGACCTTCGCCTTCGAAGCAAGCGCACTTCCAAATGATAGGCGCAAGACAGGGTCGCGAGGGCGACGGTCTGGTGATGTCAGTTTCGACTGCATCGACCTAGACCTTGTGGATCTCTGTAAGGGCCAAGATCGAGGCGAAGCAGCGCAGATGATCCGAGCGGCCGGCTTGTTCCTCTACAATGCTGCAAGCCATTCAAGCATTGGTCTTGAGGAACGCGGAGGTGTTCATCTGTTGCTCCGACGCGAGATTGTAGAAGGCGCGCTGGGGTGTCCGATGCCTTCGGCCAACACTATGACGGAGGCGATGGTCGAGTCTCACGTCGCCATGTTCCTGAGGGAACAGATGTTGCTTCTAGCCCAGGTGATGACCACTCTCACCAAAGAGGACAACAACTTTCTGCTCAATCAAACTGCGCGCTTGGCGCTATACACCCTTAAGGGGATGTCGGTGGCGCCGCAGGGAGTTTTGTCGACAGATTCCGTACGAGCGGAACTTTATGATGCCGCGCAGGACTATATTCAGCGGCATTTTTCGAACTTCAATCTTGATGCAAATCGCATTGCCAAGGGCATTGGAGCTTCGCGTGCCACCTTATATCGCGCCTACGCCGACCGCGGTCGCACGGTAGCGGACGCGATACGGAAAATCCGCCTAGAGCATGCCGAGGAAATGCTTAGAGCAGGCCCCGTGTCGACAAGTATTGACGTGATCGCGGAAACCTGTGGGTTTTCATATTCACGCAGTTTTCAGCGCGCATTCCGGGCGTTTTACGGATTGAACCCAAGCAATCTTCGCCCGCGAGTCCGTTGAGCATTGTCCCAGAAATCAGGGGCTTCACTGCGGGCGCATGAAAACAATCAAAAAGATAAACGAATGAGACGGCATGTCTCTTGTGAGACTCCGTGTCGTAGAATGATCTCTGAATCTACGATAGGAACTCGTCTCACTGTAACGTTGACAAGCAATCATCTTGATGAACGGCAAAAGCGGCTTCGGGCTAAAAGCTCAGGTCGTGTTCAGCGAAGGTTTGACGTTGCTCAGATCTGCAACGTTGCCGCACCACCGAGATGCACTGCTTGCAAAGTGCACAGCTTCTCAGTCGATTCAACAGGAGGAAGTGCGACATGACGACCAACAGAGAGACAGTCAACCAGCATATCTTCGCCCTCAAATACGATCCGAGGACCGTCATGGTTTTCAATGGTACCCAGATCGCAAATGTCGATCTGCCGACCGAAAGTCGGTTCGACGGGTCGACCTACCTCGTCGTCACCCGGGAGAAGTGCAGTTACGATGCCGACTTCGACATTGCTGTGCCGAGCGCCTTTGACGATGTCACCTATCCGGGAGCGCTGCTCCTCGCGAGCAACGAATTGCTCGACGGCAAGCCGCAAGAACTGGCGACCGGAAAGGCACCTATCAACATCACCGTCAATCTGCCAGGCACGAAGGACATATCGTTTGCTACCGAACCCACCTATTCCAAGGTTCAGGCGGGCATCAACGAAACCTTGGTGAAGTGGTTCGACAGCCACGGCGGCCAGTGGAGCTTGCCAGCGAATTTCCAGTATCGCAGCAGMCTGATCTACGATGAGAACGAACTCGCACTCAAGTTCGGATGCGACGTCACGTATCTGAAGCAGAAGCTGGGCATCGACTTCTCCCGCAAGAACATGGAAAAGAAGTCGGTCTATCTCGTCCAGTTCAAGCAGATCTTTTACACTGTGTCGGCGGAGCGACCGAGCAAGCCGGCTGACATCTTCAGCGAGTCGACCACCTGGGAAGACCTATCGCATGCGGGTATCAGCGATGTGCATCCGCCGCTGTTCGTCAAAAATGTCCAGTATGGCCGCCAGATTTTTCTCAAGTTCGAGTCCACTTTGACGTCCACAGAACTCGAGTCGATCATCAAGGCCAATGTTACGGCCAACGGCGTTCAAACGGACAGCCATGGCTCGACCGAATACAAATCGAAACTGAGCAAAATCAACGTCAGTCTCGTCGCGCTCGGCGGTTCCGAGGAGGTCTACAAGGACCTCAATCTCGGTGGGGCAGAGGACTCGCTGAAAATCAACAAGATCATTTTCGAGAACGCCAAGCTGTCCCGTTCGAATCCCGCAGCACCTCTGAACTACTACACCGTCTATCTCAAGGACGGCGTAACGGCGGGAGTGCATGGAAAGACCGAGTACGTCGCCGAAAAGACGGAGAGCTTCACAGGCGGAGAAATCAAGCTCGAACACACAGGCGCCTATGTCGGCCGGTTCTGGGTCTCATGGGATGAAATTGGCTACGACGACAAGGGCGTGAAGGTTACCCGTCGCGTGAACTGGAATGGCAGCGGCGCGGATCGCACAGCTTCGTATGCGACGAATATCCCCCTTCGCGGCAATGCTCGCGGAATCAACATTAAGACCGAGGGTTGCACAGGCCTCGCCTGGGAATGGTGGCGCACCTCAGGCGACAAAGTCGACCTTGCTCTCGTGCCCGAGCGGAAGGTGTCGATCGGCGGTACGACGCTTCATCAAAGCTTCGTCATGAATCCAGGTGCTTAGCCAACTCTGGCGGGGGAGTTGGCTGACTCAATGAGGCCGTTGAGGGCCTCGAAAGATGCGGTCGCTGCCCCACCGAACCAGCCTGCAAATTCCAACTGCCGGCGCGCATTGCCCTGGCTCCTTCAACGATTGAGGTATTCAAGATTACTTACTTCACAAT
>NZ_JBFUIP010000286.1:0-4325 GCF_056401815.1 Aminobacter sp. P4_D5
CCGTAGTGCCTTGCGCACGACAACGTCTCCAGACGCGTCAACGGCATGAACTTGAAAAACACGCTTGGCCAAATCGAGGCCCACGGTGGTAATCTGCATGGCGGATGGCTCCTTTGCTTGGGTTGCCAGACAGCAAACCCATTTTGGCACTCAGATGCCGGGAGCGGGAGCCATCCACCTCATCCGCTATCGGGTAGCGAAGGCCGTGTAGCTGCCCTTCTRCAGCCGACCCAATTCTGCATTGGTCTATTCGACTGCGAGTTTCTATGCCTCGAAGGTTCACAGCTCAGATTCTGGTGCGCAGCTCATGACCCCGACCCTGTCATTGGTGCTGTGAGGCTTGGGCTAGAGAACGGTTTTCCCGTTCTGGATACCGTGCGGCCGGCGGCGTGATGGTCGAGGCCGGCGTTGTTGTTGCTGCCTCCCGCTAGGTCGCAAATATCCTGGAACGCAGCCGAAGCCTATGAAATAGACCGGTGGATCGCAGCCGAGCTGGCGGCAACCACGCTATCTAACATTGAAGTGGATATTTAACTCCACTGCTGTTAAATAGATCGAGTGATGTTAGATGAGTTTCCGGACATGCGATTGCGTGCGCTTGCGAGCGCGACGGAAACCTATGCACGCGAGGCCTTCGGGGCACACCTCCTTCTCGATCCCATCAAGCCGCTCGGACTCCCGCACTTTCTGTATGACCGCTATAGCATGTGGCGCGGGGAGCTGCTCGACGGCCCGGCCGTATTCATCGTTCCGCAAAGTGGTGCCATAGGCGGCGTTGACGAGTTCCTGAAGCATCGGGACCAGATGCGGCGCCATATCGATGCCCGCCTGTTCGTGCTGTTGCTCGAAAGCGTACCAGCGGCATTGCGTCGGCGCCTCGTGGAAAAGCGCGTCGCATTCATTTCTCCGGGGGCGCAATTCTATGTGCCCGAAGCGTTTGTGGACCTGCGCGAAACCTATTCCAGCGAGCCAGGACCATCGCCCGAGCAGATGTCCCCAACCTCACAAGTGGTGATTCTTGCCGCGCTGCTTGGGCACGAAGTGAACGATGCCAGCCTGACCCAGCTCGCCGAGCGCTACCAGGTCGCGATCATGAGCATGAGCCGGGCGTTCGACGAACTGGAGGCACTCGAACTGGCGCGGCCGCACCGCGTCGGCCGGCAGCGTCGCCTGAGCCTGCGCTTCGGTGGCGGCGACCTCTGGCGCGCGGTCGAGGGGCGCTTGCAATCGCCGGTGCGCAAGATTCGCTATGTCACGGGCGAGCTACCCTTGAACGAGGCGGTGTTGGCGGGCGAAAGCGCCCTAGCCCAATATACGATGCTCACCGAACCGCGAATCGAATGCAGGGCAGCGCCGGCAGCCGCTTGGAAGCGGATGGCACGGCAACACGGATTGGAACCTGCCTGGGCCTATGACGAACGTCGGATCGAGATCCAGACATGGGCCTATGATCCCCAAGTCCTCACCGACAACGAGGTTGCCGACCGACTTTCGCTCTATCTGAGCGCACGGCATGACGCGAACGAACGAGTCGCACAGGCAGCCGATTATCTTTTGGAGCCCTTTGGATGGTAGCTGGCGTCGACCGCTTTCGCGCGCATTTTTCGGGCCATGAGCACCAGTATGTGCTGATCGGCGGCGCGGCATGCGAGCTGATCATGGAGGAAGTCGGTCTCGATTTCCGCGCGACCAAGGATCTCGATATTGTCCTCATCGTCGAGGCGCTCGACCCGGCGTTCTCCGAAAAGTTCATGGCCTTTGTCGAGGCGGGCGGATACGAGATCCGACAGCGTAGCGAAGGCGAGCGGATTCTTTATCGGTTCGCCAAGCCGTCGATCGAAGGATATCCGGCGATGCTGGAGCTGTTCTCCAATGCGCCGGACGGATTCGAGCTGGCACCCGGCAGCCAACTTGTGCCGATCCCGATCGCCGAGGCAGCGGCGAGCCTGTCGGCCATCCTGCTCGACGCCGACTATTATGCGTTTCTCAAGACGATGGGACGATCGCTGGACGGTGTGCCGGTTCTCGACGAAGCCGGCCTCATCCCCTTCAAGGCGCGTGCCTGGGTCGATCTCAGCCGCCGTCGTGCGGAGGGCGAGAAGGTCGACGAAAAGGACGTGAAGAAGCACCGCAACGATGTTGCGCGTCTGTTGCAGCTCCTAAGCGCGGAGGCGACGTTCGACCTGCCCGAGACGATCAAGGCCGATATGCAAGCGTTCGTCGACGCTCTTGTCGGGCAGGATGATTTCACGCCGAAGCAGTTTGGGGTCGCGATGACGAGGGAGGTCGTCATTGATCGGCTGCGCCGTGCCTATAAGCTCTGAGATTTCGACCCGATACTATGCACGTCAATTTGTGCTGCGAGTACAGTCTTTCAAATGCCCGATCAAGAAGGAACTGGGTCTATCTCGCCAGCAAACAAACGACCGAAGACCTGACTCGCCGCCCCAAAGCGGATGAGGTGGATGGCTCCCGCTCCCGGCATCACAGTGCCAAAGTGGGTTTGCTGTCAGGCAACCCTAGCCAAGGAGCCATCCGCCATGCAGATTACCACCCTGGGCCTTGATCTGGCCAAGCGCATTTTTCAAGTTCATGCCGTCGACGCGTCTGGAGATGTTGTTGTGCGCAAGGCACTGCGGCGATCGCAAGTTCTGCCGTTTTTCACCAAGTTGCCGCCCTGCCTGATCGGCATGGAGGCGTGCGGCACATCGCATCACTGGGCTCGAGAGCTGACGGAGCTCGGCCATGAAGTCCGCCTGATGCCGCCGGCCTACGTGAAGCCTTATGTGAAGCGCGGCAAGAATGATGCGGTGGACGCCGAAGCGATTTGCGAAGCGGTAACACGTCCGACCATGCGTTTCGTGGCGATGCAGCAGCCGAGCAACAGGCGGCCCTGTCGCTTCACCGCACACGCAACCTCCTGGTCAAGCAGCGCACGCAACTGGTCAACATGATCCGTGGCCTCTTGGCCGAGTTCGGCATCGATATCCCCGAAGGTTTGAAGCGGGCGCTTGCACTGGCGCGCCAGATGGCCGCGAAGCAAGTGACGCCGGACGTGCCGGCGATGGCAACGCAGGTTCTTGATCTCCTGTGCGGTCAGGTCCTCGACACCCATATTCGTCTCCAGGCGATCGACCGTTCGATCCTTGCCCTGCAAAAATCTGACGAGGTGGCACAGCGTCTATCGACGATTCCTGGCATCGGTCCTGTCGGCGCCACAGCATTTGCCGCATCGGTTGCCGATCCGGGGCAGTTCCGCTCGGGCCGAGAGTTCCCAGCCTGGCTGGGGCTCACACCTTCGCAAAACTCGAGCGGCGGCAAGGACAGGCTCGGCCGCATCACCAAGATGGGTGACCGCTATCTGAGAAAGCTCCTTGTGGTCGGCGCGACGTCGTTGATCCGCCGAGCGAGATACAGGCCAGAGACAGCAGACCCTCGGCTTGTCGCGCTTCTCGCCAGGAAACCGGTGCGGGTAGCGAGTGTGGCCATGGCGAACAAGATGGCCCGTGTGGTCTGGGCGGTCATGGCGCGCGGTGAGATCTATCAATCCCGCCATGTCCCGAACCTTGCGGCGTAAAGTTGTGAGGAAGATGAGACCTGAAACAGAAACAGTTCGAGCCGATCGAACGGCTCCATGAGGTTGTGAGAGCGACGCGATGTGATGGCGAGACCGGTCAGGCCGGGAACAGGAACAACCCATCGAATGTCCAAGGCGTCATAGCCTGATAAGCAGATTGGGATCCCGTTTCGCCGAGCCCATCAGGGCCAGCAGCCTCCAACGGCTGCACAACAGGCCGGACAGAAGACTGCACCCGACCAAACGCCAGACGTCGAATTCTCTTGCAATGCGGGAGCCATCCACAGAGGACGTTCCGCTTTGGGGCCTATTCCAGACGGACGGCTTTCAGGCACCGACGGCGGGATAGCTGCCATTGGTAGGGAAGCGATCAGCGCGACCGCTACCGACCCTGTTTCCGACGTTTACCCTAGATCGTAAGGATGTCAGCCTCGAGCCCGAAGCCGCCGTTCGAGGAACGTCACGTAGCATCAATGTTCAAGCTACCCGGCCGCTCCGTAGCTATTTTCACAAATGCCTTGGTCGCGGGGGTTGGCTCGCGGACCGGCAGAGACAGCTCGAAAGCTGCTTCCGGCTCGGCTATTGCGGCATGGCGAGCTTTCGGCCGGATCGCATTGCATATCGCGCGCAACTCGTCGGGCGCGGCACAGGGAGAGGGATCAGACGCTCAAGAGAGCCCGCCTTTGGCGGCGATGGCCGGACCTTGTTCGTCACCACGGCCCGGATCGGCCTGACAGACGAACGCATT
>NZ_JBFUIP010000287.1:0-4292 GCF_056401815.1 Aminobacter sp. P4_D5
GTATTGGAAGAACCCCGATACCGCCCCCGGCGAACCGTTCTGGACGACCGCCAGCGGCGTGTATCCAAGGCTCGGCCAGGTGGCGATGTAGGCACCGCCGCCACCCGGAATAGCGCCCGACCAAGACCCCGATCGGTAGATGAACAGCCCGCCGGCATCCTCGCTATCGAAGATGACGGCATTGGGCGGGACGTTCAGGTTGTTGGCATCATAGCCGGGCTTCACAAAGCGCATGCGCTTGGAGCCGTTGATGTCTTTCAGGAGGCCACGCGACATTTAGTCAAACCACTCTATCGAACCGGCAGAAAGGTTGATGACGAACTTGCCGTCGGGGCTGCGGATCGTGCCGGCGGTCACCGTGCCAATGTTGGCCACGGCAAGCCGCAAGCCGCCGCTGTCGTAGACAAAGGGCAGCGCAGTTCCCGAACCGTTGGTGAGGATGAACTGGTCGGCATAGATGACGACACGCGAGAACGGCACACCGCCAACCGAACCGACTTCCCAGAGCGTCCCTGCGGTTATCCAGTCGTGGCCGGTTGTCGCCCGGACCTGAAGAACAACACTGGCCTGCACGTTGCCGCCGCTGCCGGCTTGMGCCTGCATGCGCCACAGACCATCAGCAGCCAGATTGCCCACCGTGGCCGAAACCGCTGTGTAGGCCGTCGCTAGCGCTTCAATCGCACCGTCGATTTCTTCAATCGAAGCGCTGATGCCTGTGAGCGCACCAGCCGTGGCGTTGCGGAACCGGACAGAAACCGAGTTCTCGTCGACGATCACTCCAGCAGCATCGGAAGCCGCAAGCGCCAACTGCTCGAGGCGAGCACGGAACTCGTCGGATTCCTGGGCAAGTTGAAGCAGGCGCTTGTAGACATCGTCGCGAAGAGCGGCGAGCCCGACCTCAACATCGGCAATGCGAATGTCAGGCGTTCGAACCGGCAGCCAGTCCGACCAAAGCGTCGGCCGATCACCGCCAGGCAGGTACCGCCCGCGCACGCCATAGTTGGTGTCGGGTAGCAAGCCTTGGCTGATCTTGAGCGAACCGGTCTCAGGCTGGTCGGTGCGGCCGCCATATGCATGCGAAAGATCGGCCGCCAGACGCACTTCGAACTCAATGCCGACAACGTCGACAAGGCGGCTAGCGGTATTGTCCCACGTCAGCAGGATCGCCGGGCGCCTATCCAATCCAGCGTCGTCTTTGACGCTGGACGGCTCGGCAAACCAGTCGATGATTGGCTGCGGCTGYGGCCGRATAGGACCAACCGCACCGTCRACSGGTTCTTGGTARTCSGCGCCGCTRTCCCAGTCGTARTCGGATGGATCAACTTCGGTGATGTCGATCATCACGTCGAGGTTGGCGCGRTCGGCTACGCCGTCGATGCGGAACAGCTTGGCGATGTAGCCGTTGCGTGCCGATGTCCACGACAGCACCGCACCCGGCACCGCRTAGGGCCAGAACTCAGGCGGCAGGACTTCGGTGTGCCTGCGAGCTCGCTGCGCTTCCAGCAGGGCAGACAGCATAAGCCGCTGCACCTGCTCGGCGTAGGGAACGAAGTCTAACGGCACGTCAGCCATGAGCCGGCGGTTGCCGTGCAGAGCTTCCAAGTCCTGTCGGTAGAGCGGTGGTGCGGTCTTGGCGGCCCAGCCATCGGCCGGCGACGGGTAAGTTGCCGAAATGCCGTTGATGGTGTCTGACAGCCCGAAGAACGGCGTGAACGACTGCTCTTCGGTCGACAGGATGTCGCCGTCGGTAAAAGCGAACGTCGGCAGGTCAGGTGCGCCGAGATAGATGGAGTAGACGCCGCCAATCTCTGAAATGCGACCTTGGCACGATGTCAGGATTGCCTCGAGCGCAGACGCCAACGGCGCTTCGATCTGGATTTCGCCAGCCGAGCGATAGGTTGGCTCCGGGCCAGACGCGCCGCCGATGGTCGCGCGGCACTTGTTGATCTGGGCAATCCAGTTCGCCACTGGCAGACGGGCGGCAGCCAGCCCTTGCAGGCCATAGAACCACTTGTTGCCGAAGGTCAGACCGCGAAGCAGGTTGTAGGCCTGCACAGCCGGCAGATGATCGCCGTCGCCGCCCCATGTGCTTGGGGTGCTCCACCGCTGCGGTCCAACACCGCCAACGCTAGAATCGCGTGACGGGTCGTAGAGCTTGGTGCCGCTGACGACGAACTTGAATGACGGGATGCCGGAGAAAACGTTCTTCGTGACCTTCGCCGTCACGATGGCGTAGGCGACACCGCGCCCAACGCGCGTGCCGTCCCATTGCCGTTGTCCGTTCGAGGCAGAAGAGACAAGGAAAGGATCGGCAGCCGTCTGCGTGCCGTCGTAGAACTTGACCCAAAGGCTGTCGTGATACTCGTTG
The DNA here is from genome assembly GCF_056401815.1 of Aminobacter sp. P4_D5. Classification (NCBI taxonomy): domain Bacteria; kingdom Pseudomonadati; phylum Pseudomonadota; class Alphaproteobacteria; order Hyphomicrobiales; family Phyllobacteriaceae; genus Aminobacter; species Aminobacter sp. P4_D5. The sequence goes on from NZ_JBFUIP010000287.1 coordinate 2,369, forward strand.
ACGTTCCGGCCGTAGCCGGTGTCGGCGCCAAGTGTGCAGCGCTCGCCGTTCACCCAGACCTCGTCGAGGCTGGCGATGGGCAGATCCGCGAGTGCGATAACCTGCGTCAGGAACGCGTTCGGCGTGTCGTCGACATTGCCCCAGGTGTTGGCCCATACCAGCGAACCGGCTGTTGCCGTCCTGCCGAGAATGAACGACCTCGCAAGATCACCGCCCGCCTGAAGCGAACCGTTGATCGAGAATGTTGGGTCTTTGGCCTTGCCGGCTATCGACTGGGCAAGAAGGTTGAGGCCAATGCCGACCGCCGTCTTGAGGACAAAAGCCCCGATCGACGCACCCAGACCGCCAATGAATGTCGATACGGTGCCGACCACGGCGCCGATCGCTGAGAAGATAGCCATGATGTACCTTGGAAATGCGACCTGGAGGCCGGCGCTAGAGCGCTTTCAGGAAGTGCGTTTCGGCAGGTGCGTAGCCGCGCCGCCCGTAGAGACCAGAGACGTCATTGGTAGCTAGCGAGGCCATGCCGATGGTGACGCAGCCCTGCTCGCGCGCCCAAGCCTCGTAGGCATCGAGCATGCGAAGTGCGGAGCGTCCGCGAGCGGCAGGCGCRATGTACCAAACGGTTTCCTTGGCCCAGAGACCGGCACCGAATGGATGTTCGAAAGCACGCGCCATCAGAACGCCTTGGGCAGGTTGGCCKATGACCAACACAAGACCGTCGGCCACGTGCTGCTTGAACAGACGCTCAGCGTAGGCGGCTTGAAATGGGAAGCTGAAGCCGGCCGCCGCGTGGCTTTCCTTGAGCAACCGAACGACGGCAAGCCGGTCGCCTTCGTTGGCGGTCCTAACCTGCATCAGAAGAGGCCCAAGAACTTTTTGCGCTTCTTCTGGGTGGGAACCTGGCCTTTGACCGAGCCCCAGAAAATCTCCCATGCGTCAACCGTCGCGCTGTCCTTGAAGAAGGTATCTGATGCGCTGCGCAGCTTTTGCGTCTCGTGCGACCGCGTGTCGGGGTTGGCGCGCGTCATCTCCTGCGTGTGGCTGGCGCACATCAGCGTAACGCTGCCTTCTTCATTTTCGGCGGGCGTATTGATTTCGATCTTGTCAACAAAGCCGACAAACCGGCACTCGGCTGGAGCGACCATCTGGCGCGAGTCCGGATCGAACAGGCCGCGGTAGATCTCCACCCTCGCCTGCTTGCAGTCATATTCGCGTACAAGCCGCTCGACCCGTTCGGCGACCTGGCTAAGCTGGATTTTGACAATCTGGACGGTCAGGTTCGACACGAGCGGAATGTCGTTGACCGCAACAAGAGTGCCGGACCCGAACCAGTCGCGCGTCACCTCAAGCCCTGTATCGGGATGGATGACAGACGCCGACACGTTGCCGACGTCTGACCACATGCCGTCGGTCACAGGGCCGCCCGTCACGCGGTTGCGGGCAACGATCCATAGGAAGTCGCGGGCAACCAAGGCGCGCGCCTGTAGGGCCGCCAGATTGGCGGCTGAGATATTGCGCATGTTGATTAGACTCCTGAGATCCGGTGTGGCTTTGATGCGGGCGCACGTCGGAAGGGAATTCTATGACTGAACCAGTACGCGAGATCGTTGTCTCGACCACTTCGGGATACTTCTCGAAGGACGGGATCACCGTCGAAGTCCAGATTTTTCAAATTGTCGGTCAGGAGGGTTGGATACTCGAAGTGGTATACAACGACGACATCTCTACCATCTGGGAAGAACCCTTCGAGACCGACGCAGAAGCCTTTCAGGAATTCGAGCGCACTGTCGAGCGGGACGGGATGAATACGTTCCTTGAGGACTGGAGCGGAACGATCCACTAACCGCCATCACCGCGCCTCCACCGCCTGAAAGCTGATTGCGCCACGGCCCGTCGACATGTCGGCGGTGCTGCTCACGCT
>NZ_JBFUIP010000288.1:0-4233 GCF_056401815.1 Aminobacter sp. P4_D5
CAGCTGAACAGGGCTCGGCCAAGGCAGTGCCCCTGCCCGGCAGCAAGGACGCGCTGGCAAGCCTGCACAGCGCGGGCTTCCGGCTCGGCGTCGCCACCAACGATTCGACCAGCGGGGCGGAAAAGACGCTGCTGACGCTCGGCGTCGCGCAGATGTTCGAGGCCGCCTATGGCTATGACGCTGTCGCCAACCCGAAGCCGGCGCCGGATTCGATCCATGCCTTTTCCGATCTCACCGGATTGAAGCCGTCGGAGATCGCCATGGTCGGCGACAATCGCCACGACCTCGAAATGGCGCGCGCCGGTGGTGCAGGTCTCGCGATCGCAGTGCTTTCGGGCACCGGCACGCGCGAATCGCTGACGCCGATGGCCGATGTGGTGCTCGATTCAATCGCCGACCTGCCGGCCTATCTGGCGTCCAACAACGGCTGAGAGAGCGGCGGCACAAGCATCGAGACTGCGGGGACGTCATGCCATCCGAATTCACGATTCGCCGGGCAACCCGCAAGGACGTGCCTGAGCTTATTCAGCTCTACCGGCACCTTGTGCCCGGCGACGAACCGCTGGATGACGAAAGGGCCGGCCTGATCTGGGACCGGTTCTCGCGCATCGATGGCGGCTCGATATTTCTCGGTGTCTGCAACGGCACCCTCGTGGCCACCTGCACGCTGGTCGTCATTCCAAATTTTGTAAGAAGCGGGGCCTCCTACGCCCTCATCGAGAATGTCGTGACGCATTCCGATTTTCGCGGGCGTGGTTATGGCAAGGCTGTACTTGCCCACGCCGTCGAAACGGCTTGGTCGCTCGGCTGCTACAAGGTGATGTTGCTGACCGGCTCGAAAGACCCGGCAACGTTGGGATTCTACCGCAACGCAGGCTTCCAGACGACCAAGACCGGCTTCGAGATGAGAAGGCTGCCGCCAAGGGAAAGCTAAGCCGGGAGACGCGTAGCGATCCGTCCCACCCCCCTCTGTCCTGCCGGACATCTCCCCCGCAAGGGGGGAGATTGGCAGCTCGGACGCCACAACAAATCCTGCAGCGCTGGTGATTGGCGAAAGTCGATATGACGTCTGATCTCCCCCCTTGCGGGGGAGATGTCGGGCAGGACAGAGGGGGGTGCGAAGGAATGAGACGCTGGTCTCACGAATCTCCAACCCCAAAGCCCCTATTCAAACACGATGGTCGGTACAGCGGCCTCCGAGGCGCCCTTTTCTTCCTGGAGTCGCTCCCAGACCTTAGTGGCGATGTCGCGGTAGATTTTGGCTTCGGCGCCATCGGGTTTCGACACCACAACAGGCGTGCCGGCATCGGAGCTTTCGCGGATGCCCATTTCGAGCGGCACTTCGCCCAGGAAGGTCACGCCGAGACGTTCGGCTTCTTTCTTCGCGCCGCCATGGCCGAAGATGTCGTAGCGCTTGCCGGTGTCGGGCGCGATGAAATAGCTCATGTTTTCGACGATGCCGAGCAGCGGCACGTCGACCTTCTTGAACATGTTCAGGCCCTTGCGGGCGTCGATCAGGGCAAGGTCCTGCGGCGTGGACACGATCACAGCGCCTGCCAGCGGCACCTGCTGGGCCATGGTCAGCTGGGCGTCGCCGGTGCCGGGCGGCATGTCGACGACGAGCACGTCGAGCGGGCCCCACTCGACCTCGCGCAGCATTTGCGTCAGCGCCGACATGACCATCGGGCCACGCCAGATCATCGGGGTTTCCTCATCGACGAGGAAGCCCATGGACATGACCTTGAGCCCGTAATTGCCCATCGGCTTCAGGATCTTGCCGTCGACTGGTTCGGGCCGGCCATGGATGTTGAGCAGGCGTGGCATCGACGGGCCATAGATATCGGCATCGAGCACGCCGACCTTGAGGCCAATGGCCTGGAGGCCGAGCGCGATGTTGACGGCGGTGGTCGACTTGCCGACGCCGCCCTTGCCTGAGGCAACGGCGATGATCGAAGCGATGCCTGGAACGCCGCGCTTGCCCTGGCTGTGCGAGGCAGGCGCATGCTGCGCTGGACGTGCTGCGGGCGCCGGCGCTGCAGCCGGACGCGGCGGAGTTGGGCGCTGCGGCACCGGAGCTTCCATGCCACCGCCCTTTTTCTCGGCGGTCAGGGCAACGACAGTCCCCGTGACGCCGGGGATGGCCTTGACGACGCGCTCGGCGGCGGCACGCAGCGGCTCCATTTCCTGGGCGCGGGCAGCCGGAACGGTGATCGAGAAGAACACCTTGCCGTCAGCGATGAAAATGTCGGACAGCAGTCCGAGATCGACGATGTTGCCTGAGAAATCCGGGCCGTTGACCGTCTTGAGACGCTCCAAGACGGTTTCTTTGGTGACTGCCATTTGGGCCCTGCCTTACTGCTCCACTACGCCACTCAGATAGTGCAGTTTGCCTCAAGAACCAAGCTACCCGATACGGCAGCCCGGCCCTGGCCCAATGGGCAAGCGCACCGATCGCCCCATTTTGGTTCGGCAAAAGAAATTCGCGCAAGCATGTCGGCTCCGGGCGGCCTGCTTCGTCCTTGGAGCAGACTGAGAGAAAATATCAGGGAGAACTGACATGAAATTCGTCAATTACCTCTTCTTCAACGGCGACACTCGCGAGGCTTTCGAGTTCTACGCCAATGTCTTCGACGGCGAGATCGCAGGCATGCTCACCCACCGCGAAACCCCCGCCACCAAGGACGTTTCCGAAGAGTGGCAAGACAAGATCATCAACGCCCAGCTCATCATCGGCGACCAGATGCTGATGGCCTCGGACTCACCACCCCAGTACCGCACGGAAATGTCGGGCTTTTCGGTGTCGGTCGACATGGGCGACCTCGCCAAGGCCGAACGCGTCTTCAACGCACTCGCCGATGGCGGCACGGTCAACATGCCGTTCAGCCCGACTTTCTGGGCCAAGGGTTTCGGCATGGTGAAGGACAAGTTCGGCACACCCTGGATGATCAGCAGCGGCAACGCCGGCGAATAATTCAGACAATCGGCATCACGAGGAACCAGAACCATGCATTCGGCACTTGAAACGCCAACAATTTCCAGCCCTGCCCTGTGGACCGGACGAGTTCTCAGCGGCGCCCTGATCACTTTCCTCGTCTTCGACGCGGTGATCAAGCTTGTGCCGCTGCAAGTGGTGATCGACACCACGGCAGCCCTGGGCTTTCCACCTGAACTGGCACGAACGCTCGGAGTGATGACGCTTGTGTGCACGGCACTCTACGCCTGGCCTCGGACGGCGATCCTCGGCGCGATCCTTTTGACCGGCTATCTCGGCGGCGCCATCGCGATCCACCTGCGCATCGGCAACCCGCTGTTTTCGCACACTTTGTTCGGCGTCTATCTCGGGCTGATGGCCTGGGGCGGGCTCTATTTGCGCGACGAGCGGTTACGCGCCCTGATCCCGTTCCGCCGCTAAACGCAACGATTTCCACGGAGACGACAATGCAGATTTTTGCCATCATCCTGGGCGTGATCGTGCTGGCGATCCTTGCCATACTGGCGATCGCGGCGACCAAGCCCGCCGCCTTCACCGTGCGGCGCGCGGCCGATATCGATGCCGCGCCCGACGCGATCTTCCCGCTCATCAACGACTTCCTGAGATGGCGGGAGTGGTCGCCCTATGAAGATCGCGACCCGGAGCTCAAGCGGACACTCAGCGGCGCCAAGGCAGGCCGGGGTGCGATCTACGAATGGGCCGGCAACAAAAACGTCGGCACCGGCCGGATGGAAATCATCGACACGGCTGCGCCGAACAAGGTGACGATCAAGCTCGACTTCCTGAAGCCGTTCGAAGCGCACAACGTCGCCGAATTCACCATCGAGCCGAAAGGAAGCACGAGCCGGGTGACCTGGGCGATGCGCGGGCCGTCTCCGTTCATGTCCAAGGTGATGCAGGTGTTCATGAACTTCGACAGCATGATCGGCAAGGACTTCGAGAAGGGCCTCGCCAACCTCAAGGCCATTGCCGAACAAAAACGCCTGGTCAGTTCTTAGCAGTTCCGGTTCGCGAAACACTGTCGCCCGCTCGGGGCGACCACATGGGGTAATCGCGGGAGCACCGCCGCTCTGGATTCGATCATGTTCTTGGACGGTGGCTGTTCCCCGATAAGATGAGGTACGGGCTCTCGACTGGACGCCGGGCCCAGCATCAACGGAGAACAGCCATGGAAGAATATATCGGCCTCGACGTGTCAATGAAAGAGACGGCAATTGCGATCCGTCGAGATGGGGTACGTG
>NZ_JBFUIP010000289.1:0-4221 GCF_056401815.1 Aminobacter sp. P4_D5
GCGCCGCCCAATTCAGAAGCGGTGCGTTGCGGGCCGCCCGCAACGAACCTCAGAACAACGCAATTATCTATTCAAAAACAAATAGATAAGGCTAAAATTGAGTCCTTGAAAAAGTTTGGGCCGGCGACAACCACCCTCCGAAAGGTGGTAAGAAATATCCCGAAGGTGCCTCGGCGCCTTCGGGATTTCGTTGTTTGTGGATAGCCGGCTCAGTAGTAGCCGCGCTGGCACGGCGCGACATAGGTACGGCCATAGCGGTCGCGGTAGCGACACTGGTTGGGCTCATTTGCGTTGCCAATCAGGCCGCCTGCGACAGCACCAACCGCGCCACCGACGAGCGCGCCCTCTGCGCGATTTCCGGGGGCGGCAACAGCACTGCCGATCGCCGCGCCGCCGAGGCCGCCAATGGCTGCACCCTGTTGCGTCTGCGAACAGGCTGCCAGCGGCACCAACAGTGCAAGACTCAAAACCAGTTTATTCATCATCATCTCTCTGAAAAAGCTTTGATTGTCCGCCCTACCTACAATGCACGACGGCAATTATCGATCCATGGCGCTTGTGGCGCGTGATCGCCGAGTCCCTTCGGGGCATGGAGATGCCTTGGCAATTCGGCATGAATCGGGCGACCGCGCAGCAACATCAAGGCGGGTCGGCCAACGGCGCCAGGCCAGTCGTCCGCATGCAACAGGCTTGTCTCGCCGCAAGATGAGCACTCTCCACGCACGCGAGCTTGAGAGACTGCGCTGGTCAGCTCCGATCGCCACCGCTGACCCCGGCTAATCTCATCATTGGAAATCCCGATTTTGCTGCGCTACGCAGAGTGCGAGCCGATTCGCCAAGCATTGGGACCATCATGAACAAGGCAGCCACTTCTTTTGCCCTCGTCGCCGTGCTGACGGCGCTGCTGATGGCTCTCAGCCTTGCTGTGGCGCGGCACGGCTATCCGTTCGGCATCACCGGCGTGAAGCGGCTGGACGACATCGCCAACGCCGACACGTTCCTGCCCCTGGCCGCGATCTACTTCTTTGCCGCCATGCTGATGATGATCCTGCCGCTCAAGGCCGCAAGTGTTGTTCTGCTTAACGCTGCGGATACGATCCATTGGGTTGTCGTTGCACTGTTTGCGACCATCGTCGGCTGTCTCGCGGCGCGCTGGGCCTTCGGACAGACAAGCGCGCCATGGGCCCTGCTCGACTGGCGCTTCCTGTTCGTCGCAGCGATCGTCGGCTGTCACCTGGCGATGAACGAACTCCGACGCAATCTCCTCTTGCGCAGCCTGTTCTTCGCCATCTTCGCCATCGCCACCCTGGCTTGCCTGTTGTGGTCGTTCCGCATCTGAGGGTGGTCGAGAGGCTGACTGAACATGAAAAAGGCGGTCCCAGGCCGCCCCCCGAGGCCGCCATTTTCATGTCGCCACAGCGCGTCTGCCATTCGCCCCGCGCGAAATCATGGGATCATTGGCAGCCATCGGTATCGTGAAGGGCAAGCCTTTCAGCCCCGACGAGCGGATGAAGAAAATCCTGACCGACGCGGCAGCGATTGGAAACGCAGCTGCGCGGACCCTGAATTTTAAGTGGCGTCCCTCCGACGGTGGCTATGATTACCCCAACTCGACGTGGTTCAACCCGCTTTTCCTCGGCGGTTACGACATGGAGACACCGCCGCCTGAGGTCAGTGCAGACGGCAAAATTATCCAGAATCCGCCGACGGGTGCGCGCACGCTCAACGTCCGTACCACCATGTTTTTCGGGTACACCTTCATAACCCCGGCAATGATCATGCGGCTGACGGACATCGGCTCGCAGTACATCATCCAAGCCGTCGACTCCAAAGGCGATCACTTCGACGGCAACAAGACGTACAAGGTTACGCTGCCTCCGAACGTCCCCGCAGGAAAATTCTGGTCCTTCACAGTTTACGACAACCAGACGCGCTCGATGCTTGCCACTCCGCAGCGGTCTCCGAGGGCAGGTAGCCAGAGCTATCCGACACCTGCCGCTGATGCAGACGCTGATGGGTCGACCACGGTGTATTTCGGACCGACCAAGCCCGATGGTGTGAATGAGGGCAATTGGGTTCAAACCGATCCGAAAAAAGGCTGGTTCACAATCCTGCGCCTCTTCACCAAGGAGTGGCGTCCAGGCGAGATCGAATTAGTGCGTTAACTGGGCCCCCGCCGTAGATTATTGGCGAGGGCGGTGAAAACAAGGTAGCCGTTCCGCCGTTGTGGATAAGAAAACGAACGGACCTCGATCACCTCTACGAAGGGGCCTGCCCTCCCCGTGCAAGAATTCTGGTCGCTCGCGGTAGCAGGCCTGTCCGCCTTCGTGATGTCTAAAATCGACGGCTCAAATTACTCGGTTGCGGGAGAAGACGAAAAGCCAGGCCCGCTTTTCGGGATTTTCTATCCCGTTCGGCAATGACCCGTCCATGGCGCAACTCAGGCAGTCGGGATCACGTCAGGGCGGTCGGAGTCCATTGGCCCCTTTTTGGCTCGTATTCTGTCCAATTTACCGAACTCGGTCATGATGCTTACCAGCACGCTCCCAGTCCAGCCAAACGTGAACAAGCCTGACATTGCCATGATTGGTCCGATCAGACGCCATCGATCAGGCAGGCTGACGGTGCCTTCACCGAGCGTTGTATAGTTCTCCAGGACAAAGTAGTAGCTGTCTCGCATCGAGGGGATCAATCCCATCAGTGATACTGGGGCTGCCCAAAGGAGAGTTTCAGCAAAATGTAAGCTCGCAAGGGAACCGATTGTGAAGGCAAACAGCAGATTGATCCGCCAATGCGACGTGGCGCTATTCACGCGGATCCAGGCTTTGCTGAAACGCTGGTTGATCGTGCGAATACCGACACCGTGTACGAAGATGATGACAATCATGAACAAGGTGCCGAGGACAATCTCAAATACCGGGTTGGGTGCCGAAAGTTCATCCATCGTATTGTCCAGGTCCTTCTATGCAGGCGGATCGAGTCACTCGTCGACTTCGATCGCCACCACCTGCCGCATGCGGGGCGCGTCAATCTGTGCAGCAACAGTCGTCTCCAGAATTGCGCCCCTATGCGTAAGGGATCACTTGGGGAACAGCAGAGTGACGATGGCGCGAACGCCAAATCCGTCGGGCCCGCTGTCAGGACTTGCGGCCCAATAACGAAAGCCTCCACCCAAGCTGACCGGTTGCTTATCAATGTGAATAAGCTTGGTGACGTCGAAATTGATCGGGACTGACCATTCGCTCGCTTCCCAATTGTATGTGCTTTCGGTGTTGAGACTGAAAGTCCAAGCATCTGGCGTCGTATAGGAGATGAAGGGCTGCAGAAAGGTGGAGTTGACGTTAGTGCGATCATCATCTCCGGCAAATGACCAGATGTGATTGGCCAGAATACCGACCGTCCATGGTCCGCTTTGCTTCAACGCCACACCTGTCGGCCCTGCTCCCCACTTGCGGCTGCTGAGTAGGTCGTCGGTTCCGGTCGGCAGCAAAAACACTGGACCGATACCCCAAATGATATCATCCGGCCCCGGTTTTGCGGGCGAAAAGAATAAACTTTGGGTTGTGTCGCCGAGGCCGAATTGGGATCCTGACGGGCCGGCAATGTCGTCCTGCCAAGCTATCGGCAGAATCGTCCTTGAGATGAGGTTCCAGTCCTCGTTAAGTGAGATTGGGATGACGGGCTGTACGTTGACATATGCTTTGTTGCCGTCGTTCGGCCCATAGCCCTGGTCCCAGTTGAACTGGAACGGCACGCTGATCAACGATGCAATCGGATTGGAAAGCTTCTTTGCTAGAGCCTCGGCAGATTCCTCCGCGAGCGCGGGGCTGGCAAAAGCCACAATGCAAGCGATCGTGGCTGTGACGGATGAAGTGCGAATGACACTCATGCCTTCCTCCATAAAGCTCCTGGGTTGGTATCGTCGTCCTCGTAGCCGAGGCTGACAAGTGCGTGAGTGCAACAACTGCTGTGAAAAACACCGATTGGTCGGCGTCAAAAACTGCATGCATGTCGATGGCACGCCGGTCATGTTCGCGAATGCTGCACCGAATGGCGACTTAGTTTGGATTGCCCGGTTTTGCACCCGCAGACGCCGGAGCCTACCGAGGCACACCAAACGATCGGACGCCCCACACCGCCAATGATCAGGCTGACGGTTGACGGGGAGCCAACGAGGCCGAGCACAGTGCCGATGCTTGTCTAGGTTGGTCTGCCTCACAG
>NZ_JBFUIP010000290.1:0-4205 GCF_056401815.1 Aminobacter sp. P4_D5
CGCAAGACGTTCGAGCAGGCGATCTTGCATGCCGCGCAAGTCGATGTGATGACCGGCATCCAAAACCGATCCTCCTTCGAAACTCATCTGCGCGGAGCGTTGGCCAAATTGTCGTCGGAAACGCGGCTGTTCCTGGCTTACATCGACCTCAACCGCTTCAAGCGCGTCAATGACAGGTTCGGACATTCGACAGGCGATCGGCTGCTTCAGGTCATCGCCAGCAGGCTCGTCGCGTGGGGCAGCAAAGGGGATTTCGTCGCTCGCCTTGGCGGCGACGAGTTCGGGATTGTGTCTTCGTACGAGGCCGGTGACCCGTTTTCGCTTGCCCGCTACTTCGATCTGGCAAAAGCGATCGCGGAACTGATCATGATCGACGAAAACCTGATCCAGGTCGGCGCCGCGATTGGCCTAGCCGAGGCGTCGGCTGGCGTGTCGTTCGACGCCCTTCTGGACCAGGCCGACAGGCTGATGTACGCAGCAAAATCCAGCGGCGATCTCATCGACGTCCGCTCCGAATTGATCGGGCAGCATCTAGGGAACTCAGGCGACGCCACCACGCATCGTCGCAATGGATCCGCGAAATTCTGACATTGCGATCTGGCGAACGTGGCCAATTCGCTTCGTTGTTCGGCTTTCTTGTTTCGCCAACATCGTCGGCAGGCTGGCCCTTCTCCATTGCACTCTGTTCAGATCGACAAGGTATTCGCCAGCGAAGCGCTGCTGCTTGTCGGTTAGCGCCACGTCTGATTACCTATGAGGCGGGATTGAATTGGTCGTGCGACGCCTTCTGAAAAGGAGATGAGAAATGGCATTCAACAGTCCCGGCCTGAACACGGTCCTCAAATATGTGAAAACACAATACGGAACCGAACCGGAGTTCCTTTGGGCCAAATTTCCAAACAACGCCATTTTGCGGAATAAGAGCAACTCGAAATGGTATGCTGCTATGCTGATTGTTCCGAAACAGAAGCTGGGGATMTCTGGGGAAGGAACTGTCGACATACTGGATTTGAAGTGCGACCCGGCGCTGATCGGTTCGCTCATCGACAGGAAAAGCATCTTTCCCGGCTACCACATGAACAAGGAGAACTGGATCACAGTGCTCCTGGACGGTTCGGTCAAAGATAGCGCTATCTACGCACTTATCGATAAGAGCTATGAGATAACGAAGGCCCAATAGCTTTCCTTGAACAATCCATAACGAAGCGCCCAATTTGATTGGGGATCGGATTTGAACCGAGGGCCTTCCGGTTGTGAACCGTACGCGCTGACCTTCGCGCCACCCTGCTAAACTGCTGCCCGGCATCCAACCAAGCGGCGATCCCAATCGGGGCGCTACTCCCGAATTGCTTCCCTGGGTCGGGGGTCGGATAGGGTCCCCTTTGAGTTCAACACTTTGAGTTGTTCAATCGTTATCGCCTGATGAAGCGTCGGCACCAGGTTCGGGCGGCTTGGCGCCTTGACCAGCTCTGGGCGAAGCCCATCTCCTCGTTGCGCGGCTATCTGGTGGAATGCAAGGAACCCGGTCACCATGGCATGCCTCATCATTTGAGATGAAGCTATGGTGACGCGCCTTCATGGACTGAGCCACCCGTTTCATGATCTTGCTGCAGGGGCAGGATTTGAACCTGCGTCCTCCAGCTTATGAGGCTGGCGAGCTACCGGGCTGCTCCACCAGGGGCGCAGCGTTTAGATCGACGAGGTATTCGGCGATGAAGCGCTGCTGCTTGTCGGTCCGCGCCATGTGTGGTCCCTTGGGGTTTCATGCAGGGAGGGGAACCATGACCGCCAAAGCCACGGTTAATTGGGAAGAGATGCGTTGGCGCGCTCCTCGCCGGCATCCATCCATTCGGCGCAACGATCGGTTGGTGGTGATCAGGCCGGCTGGACCGCTCGCTTCCCATCCCTTCTCTTTTCGAGGTTTCATATGACTGCTTCCAATCGGCGCAGGACCATCGTTGCCGTCGGTTTGGTTGTCGTAGTCTGCCTCTACGTCCGTTCCGTGATCGTGGATCGAGGGCCAGATCAGGCACGTCTACCTGCCCCCCCTTGAATTGTCGCTGGTAGAGTACCGCCTTGAAGAGAACTTTGGCCTTGGCTTTATGCCGGGTGACAATGAGGCAGGCTTCGTCGTTTATACCCTCACGGCTGCCAGTGCAGAGTGGGCGCGCGCAAGGCGACCAGCTTGCTGCTTTGCTCGACGGCGGCACCAGTAAATGGCGCACCACCCCTTTAGATAAGGGGGACCGAGAGTTGCAAAGTTACGACCCGTCGACGGATTCGATGAAACCGACTTTCGATGGTCAGATATCGATCGTCAAATTCGTCGATCACGATATCTTTGTCGAGGAAGGCCGCGATGCTGAAGCAAATCGTGCCATTTCCACCCCCGGCTCATTTTACTCATATGGTCGAGGGGGCAGCCTCACCATCGTCGACCCTGCACGCGGCAAAGTATATTTCGCCTACGAAGGTTGACTTCACGGGCCTGAGCCTCGTCCGTCCGCCGTCCTGATCTGATTGCAAACGTCAGCTGGCTAGGTACTCTAACCGCATGGCTCAATCTCTCTTTGTGATCACCGGCGCCATGGCCGCCGGCAAAACCACCGTTGCCAAAGCGCTGGTCAAACGTTTCCCCAGATCTGCACTCGTCGGCGGCGACGTGTTCCGCCGCATGATCGTAAATGGCGCCGCGGCGATGGGAGCTACTCTCGACGCGGAAGCTCGGGCGCAGCTAACCCTCCGGCAGCAGATCGCGACTGATGCTGTGCGTCGCTATTTCGATGCGGGCTTCACCGTGGTCTACCAGGACATTCTCATCGGGAATGACCTGGTCGCCGCCGTCGAGCGCCTTTGTGACCTCAATCCGCGAGTGGTGGTATTGGCCCCTTCAGCGGAAGTCTTGGCTCAGCGGGATAGAGACCGGTCAAAGACTGGATATTCCGACGGGTTCCCTCCCTCTGTCCTTGCCGATGCCCTTTCCCGCGAGACGCCTCGTATCGGTCATTGGATCGATTCATCCGCTATGAACGTAGAGCAAGTGGTAGACACCGTACTCAGTGGGTGACGTAATCGCCGTGCTTGCCGTTGTTTCGATCTGGTTGCAGGGGCAGGATTTGAACCTGCGACCTTCGCGTTGTGAGCGCGACGGCCTACTGGGCTACTCCACCGCTGGGCATCGCCCTCATCGGCTCAGGACGCTCGGTTCCGTTGGTCGGTTTTGCGCCCTCTGCCATCCAGTGTGTGACTGTGGCCAATGTCGCCCGCCTCAGCTCTCCCCCAACGCCCGCTCCACTGCCGCCTCGGCATGCAGCTTCACCACATCGAAGGCCGGCATCGGATAGGCATCCATATCGAGCAATAGCGGCAGTTCGGTGCAGGCGACAACGACGGCTTCTGCGCCGCGTGCGCCCAAGTCGTTTGCGATCCGCAAAAGTGCTCGCTTGGACTTTTCTTCGATCACGCCAAGGGTCAGTTCTTCTATGATGATCCGGTGCAGCGCCGTGCGCTGGTCCTCGGGTGGAACGATCACCTCGATGCCAAATTGTTTCCGCATCCGCTCGGCGAAAAAGCCCAGTTCCATCGTGTAACGCGTGCCCAGAAGCCCGACGCGCGCGAGGCCCTTGGCACGGATCGCTTCACCTGTCGGATCAACGATATGCAGCAGCGGAATGCCGATCGCCTCCGCCACCTGGTCGGCCACCGTATGGGCTGTGACCGCCGTAAGCATGGCGAATTCGGCACCGGCCTTTTCCAGGCTGCGCGCCGCATCCGAAATCACTGCCGCCACTTTTTTCCAGTCGCCCTGGGCGGCAAGCGCATTGAGCTCGTCGAAATCGAGCGTGAACATCAGCGAGCGTGCGTTGTGATGCCCGCCCATGCGCCGATGCGTGGCAGTATTCAGCAGCCGGTAATAAAGCGCGCTGGATTCCCAGCTCATGCCGCCCAGCAACCCGATCAGCTTTGTCTGGCGAACTGTCATGACAACTTCCCCCAGCTTTGCCACCGCTCCCATTCACGGCAGTGCAACGCAGATCGGCATTGCAAACCGGCTGCGCAAGAGATCGCCAGCAGGAAATCGCCGCACAATTCCCGGACCAAAAAATGGCCCCGCCGCTCCCAGGAGCGCACGGGGCCTGTTGTCGGGTTATACCCTTGACTGCCGGGAGTGGTTTACCGGCTTGCTCTCTCGGATGCTTCGTGGC
>NZ_JBFUIP010000291.1:0-4194 GCF_056401815.1 Aminobacter sp. P4_D5
ATCTTTTCCGCGAGCTGCACGGCAATCTCGGGCTTTTGGGCATCGTCTTCGATGACCAGCTCGACATCCTTGTTGCCGGATTGCTTCATGGCCAGCGTAAAGGCATCGCGCATGTCGACGCCGAGGCCCGCGCCGCCGCCCGAAAGCGTGGTGATGACGCCGATCTTGACCGGTTCGGCATAGGCCAGGCCGGACGCCGCCAACGACAAGGCAAACATGCTGGCTGCCAGAATATTCTTCATTTCTCTCTCCCTCCCAGTGTTTTCAATATAGAAAAAATAGCTTTAGAGCCGGGTGCGAACTTTCCAGAGTTCAGGAAACAGTTCAACCTCCAGCATCTTCTTTAGATACGAAGCGCCCGACGTGCCGCCCGTGCCGCGTTTCATGCCGATGATGCGTTCGACCGTGGTGACGTGGTTGAAGCGCCAGCGCCGGAAGTAATCCTCGAAATCGACCAGCTTTTCGGCCAGTTCGTAAAACATCCAGTAGCGCTGCGGATCGCGGTAGATCGCCTGCCAGGCGACCAGCACTTCCTCGCTTTCGGTGCGGGTTTCGCGCCAGTCGGTTTGCTTGGCGTCGGCCCCGACATCGAAGCCGTTGCGGCCAAGCAGCAAAATCGCTTCGTCATAAAGCGATGGCTGGGCGAGCACCGCTTCCAGCTTTGCGCTGAGTTCAGGCTGATGCGCGTGGGGGCGCAGCATGGCCAGGTTGCGGTTGCCGGCCATGAATTCGATGGCGCGATATTGCCACGACTGGAAGCCGGAGGACTGGCCGAGCGAGTCGCGGAACTCGGWGTATTCGCTCGGTGTCATCGTCCTCAGCACGTCCCAGGCGCTGTTGAGCTGCTCGAAGATACGCGACACGCGCGTCAGCATCTTGAAGGACGGCTCGAGCTTGTCGGCGCGGATCGAGCGGATCGCCGAGCCGATCTCGTGCAGGGCGAGCTTCATCCACAGCTCGGAGGTCTGATGCTGGATGATGAACAGCATCTCGTCGTGAGCGGTCGAAAGCGGCGCCTGGGCGTCGAGGATCTTTTCGAGATGCAAATAGTCGCTGTAGGACATGCGGTCCTTGAACGACATCTGTGCGCCCTCGGTGGAGGGATCGTATGGCTTGCTCAATTCATCTTCTCCGCGCGCAACCGGAAGCGCTGGATCTTGCCGGTCTGGGTCTTGGGCAGGGCATCGATGAACTTCACCGATCGGGGGTACTTATAGGGCGCGATCGTTGCTTTGACATGGTCCTGCAGGCGTTTGATGGTCTCGGCATCCGCGGCCACGCCTTGCACCAGCACGACATAGGCTTCGACGATCTGGCCGCGCTCGCCATCCTCGGCGCCGATGACCGCGCATTCGGCGACTTCAGGATGCGCAAACAGCGCCGCCTCGACCTCTGGACCGGCGATATTGTAGCCGGCGCTGACGATCATGTCGTCGGAACGGGCGGCAAAATGGAAAAAACCGTCCGCGTCCTGGTAAAAGGCGTCGCCAGTCAAGTTCCAGCCATCGCGGACATATTCGAGTTGTCGGTCGTCGGACATGTAACGACAGCCGGTTGGACCGCGCACGGCGAGCTTACCGACTGTGCCGCGCGGCACCTCGTTCATGTCGCTGTCGACGACGCGCGCCTCATAGCCGCCGACCGGCTTGCCGGTCGAGGCAGGCTTCATGTCCTCGAAGCGGTTGGAGATGAAGATATGCAGCATCTCGGTGGCGCCGATGCCGTCGAGGATCGGCTTGCCGGTCTTTGCCAGCCACTCCTCGTACACCGGCGCCGGCAAGGTTTCGCCGGCCGAAACCGCGACGCGCAGCGACGACAGGTCCGCACCTTCATCCATCGCCTTCAGCATCGCCCGATAGGCGGTCGGAGCGGTAAACGAAATCGTCGCCTTATAGGTCTCGATGATATGGACCATGTTGGGCGGCGTTGCCTGCTCGAGCAGGGTCGCTGCAGCACCAAAGCGCAGCGGGAAGATGGCAAGGCCGCCGAGMCCGAAGGTGAAGGCCAGCGGCGGCGAGCCGACGAAAACGTCGTCCGACGTGACAGCAAGCACTTCCTTGGCATAGGCGTCGGCGATGATCAGCAGGTCGCGATGGAAATGCATCGTCGCCTTCGGCACACCCGTCGTGCCCGAGGTGAAGCCAAGCAGGGCGACATCATCACGGCCGGTCTTGACCGCTTCGAAGATCACGGACTTGTCGAGCGCTACGCGATCAAGCTCGGCATCGTGGTTGGCGGTGCCGTCGAAACCGATGACCTTTTTGAGGAACGGGCTGTCCTTGGCGCAGGCGATCATCTCGTCCATCAGACGGGTGTCGCAGAGCGCGATGGTGATCTCGGCCTTGTCGACGATCTTGGTGAGTTCGCCGGCGCGCAGCATCGGCATGGTGTTGACGACCACAGCGCCGGCCTTGGTGGCGGCGAGCCAGCAGGCGACCATGGCCGGGTTGTTGGCCGAGCGGATCAGCACGCGGTTGCCTGGCTTGACGCCATAGTTTTCGACCAGCGCATGAGCGAGGCGGTTGGTCCAGTCGGACAGTTCCTTGTAGGTGCGGCGGCGGCCGTTGCCGATCAGCGCGGTATGGTCGCCCAGGCCTTTTTCGACCAGCCTGTCGGTTAGCTCGACGCCGGCATTGAGGTATTCTGGATACTCGAAGCCGTCGAGCAGGAAATCCGGCCACTGCTCTTCAGGCGGAAGGTTGTCGCGCGTGAAAGTGTCGATATGCGCTGACGGTCCAAGCATTCTGCAGCTGTCCCCTAGATGCTCATCACCACGGACTTGTCGCCGTGGGTGTGTTGGAATGCGTAACTTGCGGAGAGGCTTTGCGCCGACGCCGGGCTGGCCATCCAGCATGTGCTGCGGCACCCGTTGCGATCGAAGATGCGACCGCCATTTGGCACAGCGAGACCTCCCACGCTCTCGACTGATGGGGTGAGAATTGCACCAGACCAAAATTATTTCAAGCATAAAGTTTTTGGCCCTGACCCATTGACGGCATGAAGAGTGCTGGCCATTGCTATGGCCCTGAACGTGCCGCCAGGGAGGGTGCCGAGTGCTCGAACATCACATCGCCAATTGGGACAACGCCTACACCAATGGCGCAAACATCGCCGGCGGCGACCGTTGGCCAGCGGCGTGGGTCGAGCCGGCACAGACATTTCGCGACGAGTTGTCGGCGACAGGTCGGGCAAAGCTCGACATCTCCTATGGCGACAAGCCGCGCAACCGTCTCGACTTGTTCATGCCGGAAGGTACGCCCAAGGGGCTCGTGGTGTTCGTCCATGGCGGCTACTGGATGGCGCTCGACAAGAGCTTCTGGTCGCATCTTGCTGCCGGCTCGGTTGCCAGCGGCTATGCTGTGGCGATGCCGTCTTACACGCTGTGCCCGGAAGTTAGCATCAGCAACATCGTCAAGGAAATCGGCGCCGCCATTGCCAAGGCCGCCGAGATGGTCGATGGCCCGATCGTGTTGACAGGTCATTCTGCCGGCGGGCACCTTGTCAGCCGGATGATTTGCGCTAACACGCCGCTTGCGCCCAACGTTCAGCGCCGCATTCGCCATGTCGTGTCGCTATCAGGTGTGCACGACTTGCGCCCGCTGATGCGCACGGGCATGAACGCGACGCTCAAGGTCGACGAGGCCGAGGCGCTGACTGAGAGCCCCGCACTGCTGCGGCCGATGGAAAATGCCCGCATTACCTGCTGGGTCGGCGGTGGCGAGCGTGCCGAATTCCTGCGCCAGAACGCGCTTCTCGCCAATATCTGGACCGGGCTTGGCGCTGCGACCAATGCCGTGGTCGAGCCCGACCGTCACCATTTCAGCGTCATTGACGGCCTGGCCGACAAGAACCACGCGCTGACGCGGACCTTGCTCGGCTAACTCTCAACCTCGGACAGGCGAAGTTGCGTGCGGGCGACAGGGTGCGCCCGCCTTGTTCAGTTCCAAGAGCTAGAGCGTCCTTTGCGCGCGCTTTAGTGCATGGACTGAAACGGTGCTGGTTCGCCGCGCATGTTGACGACCGGCTCACCTTGCGAGTTCTGCGCGGCCAATCCGGTCGCGACAACCGACACCTTGAATTGGCCTTCGAGCGAGTTGTCGAAAATGGCACCGACGATGATATCTGCATCGTCGCCGACCTCTTCGCGAATGCGGGTGGCTGCTTCGTCGACCTCAAACAGCGTCATGTCCATGC
>NZ_JBFUIP010000292.1:0-4174 GCF_056401815.1 Aminobacter sp. P4_D5
AGGGCTCCGTGCTTGGCTGAATTGGTGGCAAGCTCGTGGAAGGCCATTCCAAGGTTCTGGACGGCTACGATAGACAGAGTGATTGGCTCGCCCGAGATCTCAAGACGATGCTCCGCAGTGAAGGGCTTGATTTGGTCGTCGACCAGGTCGGATATCGTTGCCCCGCGCCAATCGCCATTGACAAGCAGGTCCTGAGATTTCGACAACGCCATAATCCGGTTGCGCATCTGACGATCGAAGTCGGCTACGCTCGGGGTGTATTTACCCGTCTCGCGGATCATCGACAATATGACGGCGAACTGGTTCTTCACTCTGTGATTGACTTCTCGCAGGAGCAGACGAATGCGATTTTCGCTATCTTTCCGCTCAGATACGTCCCTCGCGATTTTCGATGCACCGATCACTTTGCCCGTGGCATTCCGTACAGGCGAAACGGTCAGCGAGACTGCAACGAGCCGGCCATCCTTGCGTTTTCTGATCGCATCGAAATGATCGACGCGCTCGCCGTTTCGGACTTTCCCGAGGATATGAGTCTCTTCCTCCTGCCTGTCGGAAGGGATCAGCATACCTACATGCTTGCCAATGGCTTCATCTGCCGAGTAGCCAAACAGTCGGGAGGCACCAGTGTTCCAGCTTTGGATCACCCCGCAAAGGTTCTTGCAGATGATGGCGTCGTCCGATGATTCAACAATTGAGGCCAAGAGCTGGTTTTGTTGTTCGTCCCGCTTCTGCACTGAGATGTCCACGAGCATGTTGATTGCGCCCGAGATTTTACCGGAGCCGTCGCGTAATGCTGCTGGGAAGGCGAGGAAGGGTACCATTGTGCCATCCGGGCGTTCGGCAATGCCTTCTACCCCACGGATCGAGCGTCCCTCTTTCAGGGCTATCGCCATGGGGCTATCGCTATGCGCCAAGGGATCTCCATCGGGAGTTCTAAGCCGCAAGGAGCCACACCATTCAGCCTTACCAATTTCCGGACGGTGCCCCCAAAGGTCCGCAGCAGCTTCATTGTAGTAAGTGATCCGCCCTTGGGCGTCGGTGATATAGACCGCTGTTGGTAGCGCGCCAAGCAAGTTATGGTGTGGGGTCATTCAAGCCGGCATCCGCTGTTTTCATACTCGACGACGAAAAAATGCCCGAAGTCACACTTCGGGCGCGTATCAGCCATCGAACTTGCTCAAGATCATAAATGGACAAGGTCGTTAAATGTTCCGCAGGAATTTTCAAAACTTCGTCTCGCTCAAAGGCAGGATCTAACGCCCATTCTTCCGGGTGAAAGCACGCGGCCAGCCTTTCAATCCGCATTTGCGACGATTGCTATGTTGGTGACGGCGTTGACGATGCCTTGACTCGAAAGCGGCCCGGCCTGGTGATATTCCGCTCGGCGGGAGCCAGTCGTCAAATTGTTGCAGCTTTGTTGCCGGCTGTAGGTTATCTGATTGCCGACAGTTTTCGACAAGGAGGCCTGACCGATTGAGCGTGGCATTTGCCAAGGAGGAAAGTGCGGAGGCGGCATCGGAAACCATCTTGCCGGCTCGCCCCATCTCCGGACGGGCCAACCTCGTCACGGAGGCGGGCCTCAAGATGCTGCAAGATGAATTGGCTCGCTCTCGGCAGGCTCTCGGGGCCGCTAGTGTGCTGGAAGATGTCAACGAGAGGCGACGGCAGTCGGCGGTCCCGGTTCGAGACATGCGCTATTATGCCCAGCGCATCCGTACGGCTCAGCTTATGTCGGTGCCCACGTCCAATGAAGTGATCGGCTTCGGTCACACGGTTACCTTCGAGCGTGACGATGGCCGTACTCAGACCTTCCGCATCGTCGGTGAGGATGAGGCCAACCCGTCTCAAGCTTCGATATCGCATGGTTCACCGGTTGCCATCGCGCTGATTGGCAAAGCTGTTGGCGACGTTGTTCAGCTAGGGCAGCGCGAACTTGAGATCCTGTCCATTTCTTAGTTGGATATCAGGCTACGGGCTCGGCGGTTCCTACAACTGGAACGACGACAAATATTCGGTCTATGGCGAGGTTTCGGTCAATAGCTCGCTCGAAAAATTCGGCGACAGCTATGCGCTTGCCTGCACCGCCGGCTTCAGGGTCAAATGGTAGGATAGAACCGTCTTGCAAACTTGGCGGAGGCATCTCAGATGCCGCTGCCAGCTACCAACATCCAACTTGAAATCAACGGCCGGACTGCATCCAGCCTTTGCCCGCAGTCCCATCCTCCCTCCAACAGGTCGCGGGCGATCGGCACGTCAACCTTGCTCCCTCCTTCCAGCGACGCGCCGATCGCAAAAAGCCTCTGGGGCCCGAGATGGAGCGGCCGATGCCCGGCGCGCTTGCCAGGGACCGAAGCCCTGGCCGGTTTCTTGGCAGCACGCAGTACTGTCTTCGCTTATCTCAAGCTACGCTTGCGCAGCGCATGGGCCTTACTGCGGAAATTCGCTCTGATTTCCGCTTCGTCTATGCCGGCGACGATGCGGTTCTCCATCAGTATCCGGCCAGCGACGATCGTATGCAGAACGTCGTCGGCGCGGCTGGAGTAGACCAGTGCCGCAGCAGTGTCATAGACCGGCAGTGTGTGCGCCTTGTCGAGGTCGACGACAATGACATCGGCGGCCATGCCGGGCGCCAGGGAGCCGGTTTCGGGCCGGTTCATCGCCTTGGCACCTTCGGCAGTCGCCATCTCCAGGATATCGGTTGTCTTCAGGAATTCCGGGTCAGCGGTCTTGTCCTTGTGGATGAGGCCGGCGAATTTCATTTCCTGGAACATGTCGAGCGTGTTGTGGCTGGCTGGCCCGTCGGTTGCAAGGCCGACCGTGACGCCATGCTCGCGCACGCATTTTAGCGGCAGTGTGCCGGAGGCGACCTTGGCGTTGCAGCACGGGCAATGCGCAATTTTGGTATTGGTTGCGGCCAATATCTTCACGTCATCCTCGTCGAGCTGCGTGCAGTGCGCCGCGGTCACGTCGGACTTCAGGAAATCAAGTGAATGAAGCCAGCGGACCGCCGATGTGCCATAGGTTTCGGCAACATAGACGGTCTCTTGGGGCGCTTCGGCGAGGTGGATGTGGATCGGCACATGATGCGCGTCGGCAACCTCGCGCGACAGGCGAAACATTTCTGGCCCACAGGAATATGTGGCATGTGGCRACAGCCCGATCTGGAGAAGCCCATTCTGCGACTGGTGGTGCTTGACGACGAGGTCGCCGAAGCCGTGTAGCGTCTTCCACGACCAGTCAGTGATCGACGCGTAGACGCCGCGATCGGCGAAGCCGTAGCCAAGTGTTGCGCGCAGCGGTATCTTCTTCAGCGCCTCGATCTGCGGCTCGACGGCATAGGCATCGAAATGCTCGTTGAAGGAGGTAACGCCCGACTTCACCATTTCGACAAGACCGTTCAGGTTCGCCCAGTACAGCGTCTCGGGATCGAAGTTGCGCTTGAGCTGCCACATGGTGGACAGCCACTCGAACAGCCGCACGTCTTCCAAAAGCCCACGCAGGAGAAGGTTCGAGGCAATATGCGTGTGGCTGTCGCAGAAGCCCGGCATCACCGCGCAATTCGAGGCGTCGATGACCTTTGCCGCACTGCCGATGTCGATGGTTTCCTGCGGGCCTACGGCTTGGATCTTGCTGCCGCTGATGGTGATTGTTCCGCGCTGGATCGGCTTGGCGCCGGCCATGGGCATCACGGTGCCGTTGATGATGGCGATATCGATAGTCATCGTATGCTCCCACGCGATCCATTCTGGGATCCGGTTTCAGAGTTTCAGATTTTCAGCGAACGTGCCGAAAATAAGGCAAGCCGAGCGCCGCCGGAGCCGCCGTCGCTTGCCGCATACGGCGCCAGACCATGGCTGGAACGATGATGAAGCAGAGCGTGCCCAGATAGGGCAGCATGCCTAGCAGGGCCGGAGCGATCGGCCAGTTCCGGGCCTGCCCGACATAGCCGAGTGCGGTGATCAGGCCGAAGAGCAGTGCGACGAGGACGACGTTCAGCGGCTGGTAGCGGGCAAAGATGACCAGCGCCACCGCAATCCAGCCGCGCCCCGCCACCATGCCGTCAGACCACGATGGGACAAAAGCCAGCGTGAGATAGCCGCCGGCGCCGGCGGCGAGAGCGGCCCCCAGCGAGACGTACCAGAAGCGCATCGCCAAGACCGGTACGCCGGCCGCA
>NZ_JBFUIP010000293.1:0-4080 GCF_056401815.1 Aminobacter sp. P4_D5
GTCACCCACCTTGGGTTGGACCAGGGTCGACAGCGGCACCGAAATGTCATTAGGCGATTTACATGACGGAATGACGAAACGGAGAGGCGGAGCAGCAAAGCCGCTCCGCTTTCTGGGATCACGCGACGATGTCGCGGACCTGATAGTCCTTGATCGCGGCAAAGCGGATCAACTTCCAGCGCTCGGCCTCGTAGTTGAGCGAGAATTCGTGCTGGGCGAGGAACACCGGATCATTGTCGAGATCGCGCGCGATGTCGCCGCGATGGCTCTCGATGAAGCGGTGCAAATCGGCCTTGTCGTCGGCGTCGATCCAGCGGCAGATCGAAAACCGCGCCATCTCGAAGTCGACCGGCAGCGTGTATTCCACCGACAGCCGCTCCTTGAGCACGTCGATCTGCAGCGCACCGACGACGCCGACGATGGCCGGCGAGCCGTCTTCGGGCTGGAACAGCTGGACCACGCCCTCTTCGGCCATCTGGTGCAGCGCTTCCTTGAGTTTCTTGGCCTTCATCGCATCGCCGAGGCGGACGCGGCGCAGGATTTCCGGCGCGAAATTAGGCACGCCGCGGAACAGGATGTCCTCGCCCTCGGTCAACGTATCGCCGATGCGCAGCGTGCCGTGATTGGGGATACCCACCACGTCGCCGGCATAGGCTTCGTCGGCGGTGATGCGCGAACGGGCGAAGAAGAACYGCGGCGCCGACAGGCTCATCTGCTTGCCGGTGCGCACCAGCTTGGCCTTCATGCCGCGCTTGAGTTCGCCCGAGCAGACACGGACGAAGGCGATGCGGTCGCGGTGGTTGGGGTCCATATTGGCCTGGATCTTGAAGACGAACGACGTCATCTTCTCCTCCGTCGCCTCGACCTTGCGCGTGTCGGCTTCCTGAGCACGGGGTGGCGGGCCGATCTCGCCCAAAGCCTCGATCAGGTCGCGGACGCCAAAATTGCGCAGCGCCGAGCCGAAATAGACCGGCGTCAGATGGCCTTCGCGGAACGCCTGTAGGTCGAAGGGCCGGCACGCCTCGCGGGCCAGCTCCAGCTCCTCGATGAAGGCCGGGCGCTCATTGTCGGGCAGAAGGCCGGCGGCGCGGTTGGAGTCGGGGCCGTGGACAGGCGTGCGCTCTTTTTCGGCATCGCCGTGGCGCACGGCGTTCTGGGCGAGGTGATAGGTACCGGAAAACGTCTTGCCCTGGCCGATCGGCCAGGTGATCGGCGCGGTGTCGAGCGCCAGCTTCTCTTCGATCTCGTCGAGGATCTCGAAGGTGTTGCGCGCCTCGCGGTCCATCTTGTTGACGAAGGTGATGATCGGGATGTCGCGCAAGCGACAGACCTCGAACAGCTTCAGCGTGCGCGGCTCGATACCCTTGGCGGCGTCGATGACCATGACGGCGCTGTCGACCGCCGACAGCGTGCGATAGGTGTCGTCGGCGAAGTCTTCGTGGCCGGGTGTGTCGAGCAGGTTGAAGACGTTGTCGCCATATTCGAAGGTCATTACCGAGGTGACCACAGAGATACCGCGCTCGCGCTCGATCTTCATCCAGTCCGAGCGGGTCTGGATCTTGTCTTTCTTAGCCTTGACCTCACCGGCAAGCTGGATCGCGCCGCCAAACAGCAGCAGCTTTTCGGTCAGCGTCGTCTTGCCGGCGTCAGGGTGCGCGATGATCGCGAAAGTGCGGCGGCGCGCCACCGCCTTTTCGATGTCTTCAGCCATCGGGGATTCCTATTGTGCAGTCGGGAGACAGCCAGTTTTCCCCTGCCCGAAAAAGGCAGAGCCGTCACGGCGCACCGCAACMGGCAGGAAACAGGCCGTCCGCCACTATTCCTTGCGCGGGCTTCTAGCAGCGGGGCCGGCGGCTGTCGAGGAATTGGCGCAGATCATCCCCTCAACTCGAAACCGGATTCGGCCAATGTCTCGCCGTTGACGATCAGTTCTATCAGATGATGGCCGGGATAGTGCTTGCGCGTGGTGAAATCGCGCACCGCCTGGCTGATCGAAATTTCCCTTTGGCCGCCCGCCGGCAGGTTGATCTCCTTCAGCTTGAAGACCTTCTTCGCGCTGCCGCCGCTTTTCTTGACGTAGTGGACGGCATAGTCGACCACCAGCTGCTGCGCTGCCGCGGCGGTCGAGGCAAGGCTTGCCTTGAGCGTGATGCGGCCGCCGAGCATGATGGCGGCCGGCGACACCGCGAATGCCTCGACGCGGACCATCGGCGTGCCTGTCGTGCCGATGGCGCCAAGCGCACGTGCATCGCCCTTCTTGATCATTGTCCTCAGCGCATGCTTGACGATCCAGGCGGTGTTCTTGTCGTCCATGTCCCACGCGGAAACGCGGTCGATCACCTTGTCGGGATGGTCCTTGGAGATGTCGTTGAGGTGGTTTGCCACCGATTTGCGCACGTAGAGGCTGGAATCGCATTTCAGCGCCTCGATGATCGGCGCCGTCGGCGAAGGATCCTTGATCAGCCGCTTGAGCCGGAACGACCATGGCAGCCGCGGGCGCGAGCCCTCGCTGGCGAGGCGGCGCACATGTTCGTTGTCATCAAGCGCCCAGCCACGCATCACCTGAAGGGTCCTGTCGAAATCCTGAGCCAGGAAATGGCGGATGGCGAATTCGGCCGATCCGAAGCGGGTGAAGAATTTCAGCGCCTCCATCGACAGGTCGAAATGACCCTTGCCATAGAGCGCGACGTGTTCGGACAGGACGATCGATGCGAAGCCATGCTGGATACGCGGTGCGAGCTCATGGAGAACCCCAATCGCGTCCTCGAAGCCGCCGGGCAGGCTGGCGTGCAAGCTCATCGCCGTCAGACGCATACGCTGCATGATGCCGAGTTCGTCGAGGTTCTCGGTAGCAAGCACCATGAATTTTTCCGCATCGAACCCTGGCGCGATGGATGCCGTTTCATGGGCGATGTGGCGAAGACGCGCCCGGTCGAAAATCTCCTTGAGCGCCGGCGCGGCTTGTGTTGGGTCTTCCGTCATCAGTCTTTCGTCCCTGCACTGCGCCCCCGCGCAGGCCCCTGTGCGACATTTCGCATGCGGGGCCTCCTGCGCAGATACGAACCGATCCGCGAAACTACAATCTCTCTCCTGCCAAGGAGCTGTCAGGAGCCACCGGCGTGGCCATTTTCAGGTGCGTCTCCAACGTGGTTGACTTACCATCAGTTTATACTTATCATTAGTTATGACTTATGATTATTCGCAGATCACCGCTCTAGCCGACCCAACGCGCCGCATGATCTTCGAGCGTGTAAGCGTGGGGCCCTGTTCGGTGGCGGAGCTGACGCGCGGACTTCCCGTGTCGCAGTCTGCGGTTTCGCAGCATCTCAAAGTGCTCAAGGAGGCGCGGCTGGTGCGTATGGAACCTCAGGGCGCGCGCAATATCTATCACATCGACCCGGCCGGCCTTGGCCGCATGCGGGCATGGCTCGATCAACTCTGGGGCGACGTACTCGACGAATTCAAGCTCAAGGCGGACAAGGAGGACCAGACATGACAGTCACGATTTCGCCATCGCCGGTGCGCCGCTCGGTCACCGTCAAGGCAAGCCCGGCACGCGCCTTCGAGGTCTTCACATCGGGCTTTTCGAGCTGGTGGCCCAAGACCCACAGCATAGGCGCCGCCCCGCTCAAGACGGCGACCATCGAGCCCCGTGCCGGCGGGCGCTGGTACGAGACCGGCGAAGACGGCAGCGAATGCCCATGGGGCGATGTCATCGCCTGGGAGCCGCCGCAGCGCATCGTGCTCGCCTGGCGCATTGGCACGGACTGGAAATTCGATCCCGACCTTCTTACCGAAATCGAAATCAGGTTCGTTGCCCTTGCAGGCGGCGGAACCCGCGTCGATCTCGAACACCGGCTGCTCGAGAACATGGGCCCGAAGGCCGAAGAAACGGCCGTGATGCTCGATTCCGAAGGCGGCTGGGGCGGCATTCTTCAAGGCTTCGGCGCGGCGGTCGACGCTGCGGGCTGACCCGAAACCGAACCCTTMGCGACATGCGGCCCCGGCATCGTGCTCGGGCTGCATGTCGTCGTTGACGGCTACAACCGACAGGCAGAAAATATGCGCAAAGGCGTCGAT
>NZ_JBFUIP010000294.1:0-4021 GCF_056401815.1 Aminobacter sp. P4_D5
GCTGTCAGCGCACGCAACCTCTCGGGGGGATACAGGGAGCGTCCATGTCTCGATATACTGAAACTCAAACTGCTCGCGGTCCTGTCGGCGGTATTCTATAGCCGTCCCTAGTGCGGAAAAGCGATCGAGGAACCCATTTCATGACGAAGCGTGCGCTTGTGTGCGGAGCAGGCATCAGTGGACTGTCTGCAGGGATATGTCTTGCCCGGATGGGGTGGGATGTCACTGTCTTCGAGAGGGACAGCGAACTGCGTACGGCAGGCGCGGGACTAAATCTCTGGCCAAACGGCGGGCGCGTGTTGAAGGCGCTGGGGCTGGGGCAGCGTTACGCTGAAATTGCGTCTAACCTGGAGTATTATCGAACCTTCTCGTCGAGCGGAGAAATCATAGCTGTTGATGATCTGAGGGACTGGCACGAGCGTTACGGCGCGCCATTGTCGGGAGTTTACCGGCGGGATCTCAGCAGAATGCTCATTGAAGCGCTCGGCCCGGATCGTATTCGCCTTGGCCGACAAGTCGTCAGCGTCGATCAGGGCGATACGGTCGTTTGCCGGTTCGCCAACGGTGAAATGGCGGAAGGGGAGCTCCTGGTCGGAGCTGATGGGATCAATTCTATTGTACGCACGTCCGTGTTCGGCCCGCAGAAATTTAGCTCAGATGGACTCGTGCGCTGGCGGGGTCTTTTCGATCTCGCTGATGTCGACGTCGATCCCCTCTCTGAGGCCGAAGTCTGGGGCAACGATGGCCATTTCGGCTACCTTCCGATTGGAAAGGGACGCGCATACTGGTTTGCAGCCGCAGATGGGGTAACCCAGGATCCTGACGTTGTCGCGGCGCACTTCAGCGGCTGGAAAGGCAGTCCGGTTCCGGGACTTGTTAGCGCGACGGACCGGTCCACTATTATCCGGAGCGATCTCCAGGATTTTGTACAGCCTCTTTCCCACTGGTCCAGGGGACGCGTCGCGCTGGCGGGCGATGCTGCCCATCCGATGCTTCCGGGGATGGCGCAAGGAGCAAATCAAGCACTGGAGGACATCCAGGCGCTTGGGTTCGCGCTTGACGCACACGAAGATGTCGAAACGGCGCTTCTTGCATACGAACAAGAACGCATTCCACGCGTTGCGCCAATTGTGCGATACTCTCGTTCGCTGTTCGAGTTCGATGACCAGAACGAACTGGTAAGTGGCCACCGAAACCCGCTGTTTGATCGCTACGATCGTTTCGTGGAGAGAAAAGATAGCTGATCTACCGCGAGTGCCCTAGTGCACTTTTGCGGCAGACTTGGCTGAGAGACCATGTCATGGCGTTCCAGAAGCCTATACATGACCGCTTTCGAGACGCTTCCGATTGAGAATGACGTGCCGCGTGCCAGGCGACAAGGTGGGTGCCAGACGGCTTAATATTGCCTGCACCATCGGGTGCGATCCAGACCTTCGATTTGAAAGATTGCAAGGCAGGAGGCGGCCTCTTCGTCATCCTGTCCGAATTCGCAAAACTCTTTGAACCTATTTAAGCCAGTAGAAAGTGTTTCGACTGGCTTGTCACATTGTGTGACACTGGTCGAAGGAATACGGCAGCGGCTGAATCTAGACGAGCGAACCAGCCACGGCTTTCCATTCGGCCATGGCATTGAGGCGGTGAAGGTGGATCTGAAATGCGGATCGTTTAGATTTGGGCGGAACAAAGAGATTTCTGAGGGTTGAGAAGATCGAGACGAAGCGCTGAAGGCCTCCCGATGATCGAAATCCTTGCATCACCCGCTCTCGTTTGCGCAGCGGTACATGGGAATTCTCGGCCCGATTGTTCAAGCCTTTGTGGGAGCGGTGTTCGACGTTCGGCATGATCTGGCGCTTTGCCGCTCCTTAAGAACGTAGCTTGTCTGTGATCATCCGCTTTGGCGCCATCCCCTGCTTCTTCAACAGCCGAGTCAGCAATCGCTTGGCGGCTTTGGTATTACGCCGGTTCTGAACGATCTCGTCGAGCACGTATCCGTCCTGATCGACAGCCCGCCACAGCCAGTGATTGCGGCCGGCTATGGTGACGACGACTTCGTCCAARTGCCAGATATCATCGCGGCGCGCCTGCTTGCGACGCAGTCTGCTAGCGTAGTCCGGCCCCGAACTTCTTTGCCCATCGGCGGATCGTTTCGTAGGAGACAACGATCCCACGCTCCAGCAGCAATTCTTCGACCAGGCGCAGGCTCAATGGGAACCGGAAATAGAGCCAGACCGCGTGCGCGATAATCTGGGGTGGGAAACGATGGCGCTTGTAGCTGACGGCCGTGGTCATACCTCCGCGTCTATACCGCAAGTCCTGATACTTGGTTTATGTGACAAGCCCCTGCCAATCTCTATGAGCTGGAAAAGCAGATAGAGGTCGTCCGCAAGACCATCGACCACACCTACCTCAATGACATCGAAGGGCTTGCGGTGCCTTCGCTTGAGAACGTAGCGCGCTGGATCTGGGACAGGTTGGAACCCCAGTTGGCAACTCGATCGTGTGGCGGTCCGCCGGGGATCACAAGGGCAAGCCGAAGGTACCGTGTACAGCGGGCGCGCGCTGCACAAGGTCGGCGCCTAAGCGGAAGCTCTCGATAGCGTCGTAGCGCAACTGCGGCGCAGGCACTTGATTGCCTGCGCTTCTATGTACAGAGCTGACGCTGATCAGTTCAGCATCGGCCTACTGGCTCCGGCTTCTCGAACCGGATGCCGTCCAGGGCAGCATCAACCGCCCCAACCAGCGCACGAGCGAGCTGAACAGGAAGCCCATCAACGCCACAGTGCAGATGCCGACATACATGCGGTTGGCCTGGAACAGCGACCACGAATGCCAAATGCGGTAGCCTATGCCCTGGCTTGCCTGGACAAACTCGACGCCGACGATAACCAGCACCGCCGTGCCGATGGCGATGCGCATGGAAATGAACAGCTGTGGCAGAAGCGCGGGCCAGGTGACGTGGCGGAACATGTTCCAGCCCTTAGCGCCGAACGAACGAGYCGCCTCGTGGTAGTTCTCGGGGATGGCGAGCACCGCCTCCATGCACTGGATCCAGACCAGGAAAAACACTGTCATCCCGACGAGCAGCACGCCCGGTAGTTCGCCAAGACCGAAGATCAGGAGGAGCAACGGCAGCAGTGCAAGTTTTGGCACCGTATAGAGCGCGGTGAGGAATGGCTCCAGTGCGGCGCGCGTCAGCCGCGACAGGCCGAGCAACAGTGCGGCGCCCAGCCCGGTGATGACGCCGATAGCGAAGCCAGCGAGCACGCGAAGGGCGCTGGCAAGGACATCCCTCTGTAGCATCCCTGTCTGAAACATTTCGACCGCTGACATGAAGATGGCGCTTGGTGCGGGGAAAAAGCGGGTGTCGAGAAGACCGGCGCGGGCACAGATTTCCCAGAGGATGAAGAACACGACAGGCGTGGCCATCGCCAGCACCTTTTCCTGCCTTTGCGCCCGGCGTGCGTAACCGCGCGGGTCGCGCTCGGCTTCGCCCGGTCTGATAGCGATGATCTTTTCCATGCTGGTCGCCTCCTCCACTTCGATCTTGATTCAGGCAGCGTGCTTGCCAACCTGCTCTCGCAGCAGGTTCCAGATTTCCTGTTCGAGCTTGGCGAACATCGGCTCACCTCGGATTTCCGGCGCGCGCGGTCGCACGAACGGCACCTCGAATTCAGCGATGATGCGTCCCGGCCGCGCCGACATCACCACGACCCTGTCGCCCAGCAGCAGCGCTTCTTYGAGGCTGTGGGTGACGAAGACGACCGTGCGCCTGTCCTCTTGCCAGAGCGTCAGCAACTCATCCTGCAGAATACGGCGATGCTGGGCATCAAGCGCGGCGAAAGGTTCGTCCATCAAAAGGATTTCGGGCTCGACCGCCATGGCCCGAGCGATGGCGACGCGCTGCAGCATGCCCCCTGAGAGCGCCGGCGGATAAGCGTTGGCGAAGTCGGCAAGGCCCATCTTGCCGAGCCACGCGGTCGCGCGCCTGTCGGCCTCGGAGCCGGCCTTGCCTGTCATCTCC
>NZ_JBFUIP010000295.1:0-4018 GCF_056401815.1 Aminobacter sp. P4_D5
GCGTGGAACAGGTATGCGCCGTCGGGCGTGTCGCCAGCGAGGGTGCCATTGGCCAAACGGAGCGCCTCCGCAGCTTGTGCGGGGTCGATGCCCAAATGCGACTGCACGACCTGTTGCCCTTCGGCATTGGCCAGGGTGAGCAAGGCAGCGGGCGCTTGCATGAGCGCTGCCGCAAGGCCTGTCAGGCGATCGAAATCCGCATCGGAAGGGACGTTCGATACCGCACCGGTATCGCCGCCGTCGGCGCTGTCCGTGTCGATGATTTTGTTGTCCTGCACCCGACCATCCCTTTGGCTCCGAGGAAACTAGACGGGCGATGCCAGATTGAAAAGCCTTTGCGGGACGCCCGGAACCATGCCGTGAAACCGTCGTTAGCCTCCTGAAGCCATATGGGAGACTACACATGACCAAGAYCATTCCAGCCCAAAAAGCCCGGCAGGGAACGCGCGGACGCCACCTGTTGATCGTGCTGGCGGCAGGCTTGCTGCTGGCACTGGCCGCATGGGGCGGGGCGGAGTTCTATGGCGAGATGATCGGCAAGAACGCCAACCAGACCATCTCGGCTCCGGGCTAAGTGCCCTTGCGGAAAGACAATTTTGAAACGCTTGCGAAAATGCGAGCGACGGTTCCTGGCCCGGCACATATCGAAACTAGTCGGGGAAAWATTCGGAACCATGGCCGGGTCACGACGTTGTGAACCCGTGAAGAGGCCGCGCCGGACCCTTCCCGCAAAAGACTGGTCGAGGCGCGGCATGCATGAAGACACGCACGAGGAGAGAATATATCATGATCCGCAACCTTTTGGCCACGACTGCCTTTGCAACGCTTATCGCCACCGGCGCCTATGCCCAGGACACCACCGCGCCGGCACCCACACCCGCGCCGTCTCAGGCAACTCCGGCGACACCTGCGGTGATCCCGCATGCCGACGGATTCCTCGCAGCCAACGTCATCGGTGCGAAGGTCTACAACGGCACCGCTGCCGACGCCGAGAACATCGGCAAGGTTCACGACATAGTCATGACCGCTGACGGCAAGGCCGATCAGCTGGTGATCGGTGTCGGCGGCTTCCTTGGCATCGGTGAAAAGAACGTCGCCGTCAGCTTCGACAAGTTCGACTGGGCCGAGAAGAATGGCGATCGCTGGCTTGTGATGGCTACGACCAAGGAACAGCTGCAGGCGCTGCCCGATTTCGACCGCCGTGCATATGATCCGACGCCAGCGCCGGTAGCGGCGACCGATCCGGCGTCCCCGGCAGTTGACCAGACCGCGCAGGCGCCGGTTGCTCCGGCTACGCCTGATGCGTCGATGGCCGACGAGACCAAGACCGCGGCGATCGACAAGTCGACGCTGAAGGAGCTGCCGAGTACCGATCTGCGGGCCGAAGAACTGATGGGTACCACCGTCTATGGTGGTGACGACGCCAATATCGGCGAGATCGGCGATATCCTGATGACGGCGGACGGCAAGATCGACGCCTATGTCATCGATGTCGGCGGTTTCCTTGGCATGGGTGAGAAGAAGGTTGCCGTCGGCAGCGACAATCTTGCCTTCATGGTTGATGCCGAAGGCAAGAAGTACCTGTACACGACCTTCACCAAGCAGCAGCTCGAAGCTCAGCCGGCTTATGATGCGGGCAGCTGGGCCGCCAAGCGCGACGAGCAGCGTCTGATCATCGTTCAGTAGATGCGGCGGCACTAGAGCAGAAAGGCCCGCGCTTCGCCGCGGGCCTTTTGTTTTGGGTCAGGGCAGATGTGCAAAGTGGCCGGTGGCCCCGCCGTCCGCCAGCTCTGATAGTGCGAGCGACTGGTCGAGGTGCCGAGCGCGCCATGCCAGCAGCCTTTCGGCGAAATCGAGCCGCACCGAAAGCCATGCCGGGTCATTGGCGAGATTGCGCGTTTCGCCGGGGTCGTTGACGAGGTCGTAGAGCAGCGGCGGCAAGCCGCCGCCGAAATGCACGTATTTGACCGCCTCGGTGCGGATAACCGACAGGTTCAGCGCGCGCGAGCCGGTGCCGAAATGGGCTTCCGTCGTGCCGTCGGCAACCGAGCGGAAATCGTATTCCCAATGGGCCGCGTCGCGCCAGGCAGCAGGTTCGTTGCCGTCGAGGAACGGCTTCAGCGACTGGCCGTCGAGATGCGGCAATGGTTCGCCGCCGATGAGCTCGAGCAAGGTCGGCATGATGTCGACGGCGGCGGTGAAGCGGTCGACAATGGTGCCGGCGGACTGTTGGTGGCGCGGGTCGCGTAAGATCAGCGGGATATGGTAGCTGCTGTCGAACCAGCCGCCTTTGCCGAGCATGAAATGGTCGCCCATCATCTCGGCGTGGTCGGAGGTCAAGATGACGATGGTGTCGTCCCAGCTGCCTGCCGCCTTGATGCCTTGCCAGATGCGGCCGAGTTGGGAATCGACTTCCGAGATCATGCCGTAATAGAGCGCGCGGATCTTGCGGAACTCGTCTTCGCTCCAGTCGCCGACATTGCCGGATGCGCCAGGAATGAAGCTCGACTTCTTTTGATGGTGGGCGAGGTGGTAGGCGAGGAACGGATGGCTTGCCGCTTCCGCCTGCCTGTTTTCCGCGCGAGCATAGGCCGGCCCCTCCGCCGGGTCATACATGGTGTTGAAGGGGTCGGGCACGATGAAGGGCGGATGCGGGCTGAGGAACGAGACGTGCGCGAACCAAGGCTCACCCTCGTCCTGCTCGCTCAGCCAGCGCAGGAATTCGCCGGTGAGGAAGGCGGCCGGTGTCTCATCCTTCGAATAGGCTGGTACAGCTGGGCTGATCTCCGGCGCGGATTCGTCCGCCGGGCGGTGGATGTCGGGAAAGCCCGGGCTCGAATCGATGCCGCGCGCCGCGAGCCATGACAGCCATGCCTTCTGGTGCTCGGGCAAAAGCTGCCTGGTGGTGAAGCCGGGCAAAACACCTTCATAGGTGCGCAGGAACGGATCGCCGGGCGCGCGCTTGCGCGGGTCGGGCGAAACATCGGTATAGCCGAACAGCGTCGGGTCGTAGCCGACGCGACGAGCGGCGCGGGCGATGTTGTCGTGGCGATCGTCGAGCGGCGTGCCATTGCGGCAGACGCGGTTGTTCATCTGGTAAAGGCCGGTGTAGAGGCATGCCCGCGCCGGCGAGCAAGGTGCGGCCCCGGCATAATGTCGCTTGAACAGAACACCCTCGCGGGCCAGCGCATCGCTGTTGGGCGTTTTCACCACGGGATGGCCGACGCCCGACAGGGAGTCGCCACGCCACTGGTCGCAGGTGATGAGTAGGATATTCTGCCGTCTGCCGGTGTCTGCCAAGCTAGCCCCCAAATTCAATTGCGGCCAAGGAAGCCGGATTCATTTGCGGGTGCAAGCGCCATTGTGCCTGCACGACTCATGCCAGAATCTGTGAACGTCGACGCGGTTGTCGTTCACTGATTGGCGACAGTCCATTCTGTGCCCGCCCACTTTGCCACGTCCTCGGATGCGCCCATATTCTTCCCAACGCGGCAGGGGCCGCAGCGACAAGGGAGCAAAGCCATGCTCGACCAGATCAAGGGTCTGCATCACGTCACCTCGATGGCCAAGGATGCGGCACAGAATAACCAGTTCTTCACCCACAAGCTCGGCCTGCGCCGGGTCAAGAAAACAGTCAATTTCGACGCGCCGGACGTCTACCACCTCTATTATGCCGACGAGCTGGGTACGCCTGGTTCGGTGATGACCTATTTTCCGTTCCCCAATATCGGCCAGKGCCGGTCGGGTGTCGGCGAGGTTGGAACCACGGTGTTTTCGGTTCCCGAGGGCACGCTACCTTTTTKGGAAAAGCGTTTCGCCGACCAAGGTGTAAGTGGGCTCGTCCGCGACGAGAAGTTCGGCGAAAAGCGCCTCTCCTTTGCCGGTCCTGATGGCGACGGGTTCGCGCTTGTCGAGGCCAAGGGCGACAAACGCGCGCCCTGGATCAAGGGCGGCGTTGCTGCCGACGAGGCGATCCGCGGCTTTCATTCGGCGACGCTCAGGCTGCGTGACGGTGCCG
>NZ_JBFUIP010000296.1:0-3909 GCF_056401815.1 Aminobacter sp. P4_D5
CGCGCGACTGAAGACCTATCCGGGGGCCGAGGGGAGGCGCGGCGCCCTTCTGGATGCGGCCACGGCACTGTTTTTCGACGCCCAGAAATGGACGTCGATTATCGACGGCTTGAAATCCGACTCCGGCGTTCGCAACGCAATCAATGACGAGCTCTTGAAGCTCAGCAAGAATCCGAATGTCCAAGCTTGATACAGAGGCAGTCGGATTGCCGGGCCGACGCGCTACTCTCGAACTGGCCTCACGCGTTTCGTGGCAGCTGGAGCGAGGGTTCCTGCCGTCCATCGACGACTACCAGGCCCGGCAGCGCATCCATGGGCGTGGCCAGACATCCGGGCACGTCGACGCGGGTCGCGTCAATCGAATCGATTTTACGCAATCCCTGATTAAGCGGAGGGTGCGTTATCGTGACGACCGCATAGCACCTCGGCGAAAGGTCAGAGTTGTCGTCGATATATCCATGTGTGACGGCTCGAGGAGCGCCAGGCGCCTGCTGGGAACCGCTCTGCTCGTGTCCTTGTCGCTTTGTACGCTGAAATCCACATCGATCATCCTCAAAGGGACTGGCGGGACCCAGAAATACCGGGACCAGTCGTTCGGCAGCGCCAGCGAGATCGACCTGCTCCTCGACACAATTGCGGACTTCGAGCGCGGGGGAGCGGGCGCCGTCACCGCTGGGAAACTGCGATTCGACCTGGGTGACACCACCTCCTACAGCTACTTTCTCGTAACCCACTCCATCTCTCCGGATACGCTGCGCCAGCTCAGTTGTCCCTTAGGCATGACCTGTGTGGTGGTGGAACCAACGGCTGGCAGGATCCCAGGAATCGAAACTGGCGTCTTTGGAGGTCGCTTTGGTGGCACATCGCCGGCACTGCTGAGCCGCGAGTTCGATCTCATCGTTGATCAGATGACGGCGGCCAGTCGTGGTCGCCTGGGCCCAGTTCTACGTGTTCGCGGCGATACGGACCTATCTTCCGCCTTTATGGAGGGCATCAACGACTCTCGGGCGGGCCGGGTCAGGACTCCGCAGCATGAGTTCAGGCTGACGCCACAATGGCCGTTTGTCACCTGGCGGTAGTTGCTGGAAAAGAGGCACGGGACTGGATAACAGAGTTTACGGCGTGGGTTCGGGCGCGATTTCTTGTTGATGTCGCTTTGGACCAGTTCAAGGCTCTATGCCTCAACCGGGTGCAGTAAAAAATCGGGTGGGGCTTMCCCTCGTTCGAAAGCTCTCGTAAGCGAACACCACAGGGGGCCAGTAGGGCATTTTTCCAACTGGCGATTGCATGCTCTGCCCTCAGCCCTGGGATGTCGGCGACCGCTGGCTGGTTGACCGTCGCACTTAGGGCGCTGCTGTTGCGCCGCTCCCGCATTTTCAGTTTTCCACGGATCGCAGCAGTTGCGAAACTGTCCAAAAGTGGCCACAAGAGCAAAACTAAGAAGAATCTATTCGAGGGCTCAGTGGATATCTTCCAACTCGATCAGGCGTTGATCGAACGATACGAAACGTTCGCCGATCTTGCGCTGGAAATTTCCTCGCAGGTCGATGCTGCCTTGTTGATTTCCACTGAGAGCTGACCCGGCGTTTCCACCGAGAAGTGACCCGCCCTTAGGTATCGTTCGTGTTGGTGCGGGGCTCCAAGAGTTGGAAGCGCCCGAGATTGTCGGCTGTACCAAGCAAACGACGCGATTTGACTGCAACTAATCCAATCTTTATCGCCGCTCGACGGGCGAGCATCTCAAGTGCTTTTTCGTTTYGCTCAGCATAGATTGACGATGAAGAGATCATTGTTACCTCCTAAAGGTGAAAACTTGGCACGGCCACGGGGCCGTCAAGCGACCCCGACGGGGCATTTGCCTTGCCTCACAGGAGGAGCGTGCCGCGCGTCCGCAGCATCGCTGCGGACATAGTGCCACGTTTGAGAGCGGCTGGAAAGGAGCCGCGCCCGGCTCGTATTGCCCACTACCTCTGAAAGCGCATTCAACGCTCAACGGTGTCGTACTGGTGTCGTACCAGTCGACCGCGTTCAAGGGCAGTTCGAAACCGAATGCAGCAAAAGTCTGATTTTGTTTAAGAATTTGGTGGGCGATGCAGGGATTGAACCTGCGACCCCACCCGTGTGAAGGCTTAACTCCCGGTCGAGGGAGCGCGGCGACGAGGCAAGCGCTCAAACATTATTACTCTGCTGCAGGGTCGGTGGTTTGCAGGCTCATGCCCTGAAGCCAGCGGGTGCGGTTGTTCTTGCTCTCGTGTATAGCCAGGAACAACGATCGTCCGCTGCTCAAAAGCGCCAATGCGTCGCTCGTGAAGTGCGGCGAAACACGAACCCAGACTGTCCAGCGTGGCTCACCACGAATCTTGTCGATGAGCCCCATGCCTGGGGGCGGATTGTATATCGGGATCTCCTTGCCGCGGTAAGGGCGGTACATTGGCGAGCGGTGTTCGTCACGCGCCTGTACGTCCTTCACTTTCTCATTGAGTCGAGGTGAGGTGTCGCCATAGATAGTCAATTCGAACGCATCGCCGGCCCGTTTCTCTGGGTAGGTTACAATCCCGGCAACTGTCAGCCGAGTTGTGAACTGATATAGTGGATCGTCGTCGTCCAAATCCCACGCATATTGCGGGCTATAGACGTTGGGATTGATCCGAGCTTCGACGCTCGCCTCGCAGCGCTGGACTTTTATGGCAAGGTGAGTGTGCTCTTCGCCAGGCTTCTTCTGACGCTTCGTACTACGGGGCATCGCAACATCCGCCTAGTTGTCTCCATGGGAGTAACCTGAGCGGACGAACTCAACCTAACAAGGCGCTAATTCACTCTACGACGCTCTCGGCTGGGTTCCGGCACATTGCGGGGCGCTTGCGACTTACTGAGCAAGTTCCGATTCCCATGCACGCCGCTTTTCGGGTCTCTTATCGGGACGAACGTTTTGGCGACAAAGCTAAGTGCTTGAAAAACCTGGTACGCCCAAGGGGAATCGAACCCCTGTTACCGCCGTGAAAGGGCGGTGTCCTAACCGCTAGACGATGGGCGCGCTCAGGTGAAGCGGTGTATAATTGGCTTGTTCGCAGCAGGCAACCCGTCTTTTGCTGCTGTGCAAAGTTTTTTTAGTTGCCCCTGCGGCAACGCCAGTTCCAGTCGCGCTCCGGCCCAATATCGATGTGCACCGAGTTGGTGTGGCAGTAGGTGCCGACGCCGCCACGGCCCGGCATGGAACGCAGGAAGGTCGCCAGTTCCCATTTGCCGACGCCCGGAATCTGGATGTCGGCAGCCGCGCAATACATATGCTGCGAATTCTTGGCGCCACGGGCGCGGCGATTGCGCTCCGGATTGCGGTAGCCGGAGGTGACAATCATCTTCTTGCCGTAGCGCTGCTCGGCAGCCTTGAGTATGCGCACCAGCGACGGCTTGAGGCAGGCGACATCGACGCTCTCGGTCTGCTTCAACAGGCCGTTCGGGGCAAGTCGGGCCATGCCGGCAGCCGAGGCCAGCTGGAGGCCTGGTTCTTCGTCCTCGTGCAGGTCGACGTCACTGTCGTCGTCGATGCCTGACTTGCGCTTGATTTCGAACAGATCCGTGGTGCGCACGCCGGGAAGGGCAAAGTCACCACCGGACGAACCACCTAGCGAGGCCAGCGCCACCGGCTTGGCACCGGACCTGGCCGAAGCAAGCGTGATGATCGGCTTGGCTTTTTCCTCGGTGGTGGCGGGTGCCGGTGCGGCGGCGGCAGTTGCGATGAGCGGTTTCGCCTTCTGCTCGGCCGGCGCCGGAGCAGCCTTGGCGGGCGCTGAACCGAAAAATGAAGCAAGAAAGCCCTTTTTCTGCGGCGGTTCTGGCTTTTCGGGGGCAGGGCCGTTTGTCAGGTAGAAGCCGGTATCTTGCTGGACTGGCGGCTTTCCTGTCTTCGCT
>NZ_JBFUIP010000297.1:0-3887 GCF_056401815.1 Aminobacter sp. P4_D5
GCGTCGGACAGGATTGGCGGTGTCGATCATGCGAATTACTGGCACGCTCCCGAATATCATGGGGCATGGTATTCCGGCGCCGGATTGGCGACGGGCCTCGCCGTCGGAGCAGCAGCTGCGCGTCCATACGACTACGGCTACGGGCCATACCCTTACGGCTACGGCCAATGYGGCTATTATCCCTATCCGCCCTGCTATTGATGTGTCGGGATCTGCGCCCGGCAACGACGTTTGATCAAGCGGAGCCCAATGGACGCAGGATCAACCTTTCAACTCGGGAGATCCATCGCGCCGATGGGTGGGTAATGAGCTCAGTGGAGCGAAGCCCATCCCGCCGGCCGACCTTCTATTTATCATGCTGCAGTGGCACTATGACTGGGCGCGCGCCTATAATGGCTCCCAGCAGTGTCTGAGGGCGCCGTAAGAGCGGCCTGTCGAACCTTAGCTCGGCAGGCCGTTTCTGCGATCAGGCACCAGGATCTGCGTCCGGTAGCCGTCGTATTTGATCTAATGCGTCCTAGCATCGCCTTCAGGCGGCTTGTCGACCAGCGTCGGGATACACGGCGGGATGAATAGCCCCATGCCTCAAAGATAGGGCTGCTCGGCCATGATCGCATCCAACTTCACGCGCGATGGTCCATGGATCGTGATGAGCGTGAGCGCTTGGCCGTGGGACAAGCCATACCGCTTCGCCAATTCCGATACCTCGTACGTGCGGTGTTCTTGCGGCTGATCGAGCATCTCGAATTGCCGCTTGTCGGGATGACCAACCATGATCTTTTCCTCCCAAATAACGACACACGAAAACGCGACTGCGTCTTAGCGGGTTCCATATTAGCGCGATGTTGGACGTTGTCGAATCGCTTAGCGAGGCAGCTTCCCGGCGATATAGATGCTGTTGAGGTCGCGATTGCCGCTATCTGTCCATGCAATTGCGACGACGGTGACAAGGCACGCAAGAAAGATAAGTCCCGCGACCCCGGACTTGACGGTGTCGTTCATTGCGCCACGACACAGAGAACGCCAGGTCTGTCCGCCAAGCGCAAAGATCAGATAAAGGCTCGCAGTTGCGGCCAAGGCCATGATTGTTAGCATTGCCGGCCTCATTTCAACCAGCAGGATAGCTGAACACGGTGGGATGAAGGGCCCATGCCTCAAGGGTAGGGCCGTGCGGCCATGACCTTATCGAGCCTCGAGCGTGACCGCCCGTAGATGGAAATCATGGTTCGCGCTTGGCCGTCTGACAGGCCATATTTTTCTGCAAGGGTAGCTATCGTGTAACGATCGTCGGCGGTGGCGGTCGCATTCAAAGAGTCGATCAAGTCCAACTGCCGTGGGTCATGCTGCTGCGTCATGACGTTCTCCCAGAAATCGACGCGGAGAAACGCGCGAGGATGGGAATCGATCCATCGACAAAACTTGGCCGGCGCGTCCCGGCTGAGTCTTCCAAAGTTGCGCCGGCCTGCGGACAGATTGCCGCCGCGCGGAAATGCTATCAGCCTGGTTCTGCAGGCTCAAGAGCGCCGCGCACGCTTTGCCGCGGTTCTTTCGGGGGTGGGCGGTAGCTCGATCGATCACGAGGCGGGCTGCTGCTTGTCAGGCAGCGCCACGTCCTGATTGTTGATTGAGCACTACTCAAGACGATTGCCAAGACACAGGCTTAAGGTTTTCGCTTTTCTTCGAGCAACACCTTGCACGCCTTTATAACCTCAACAGCCTCGGTGAGCATTGCCGACACCTTCTCGGCTGGAAACAGATCGATCGCGCTTGCCATTGCGTTGAGTTCGAACACGATGTCGCCCTGGCCGACATCGTTCGCAGACGTCTCGGAATAATCGATAAGCTCTCGGTAATCCCTGATCGTCGACGCGGCGCGTTGGAGCAGCCGAGCCTGTTCTTGTTCGGTCAATCTGTCAGTCTCATTTGCGGCCCGGATCAACTCGGAGATGAACTCGGCGGCCATGGTTCTCAGCCCAGTTTGGCGGGAAGGGGCAGACTGGAGCATAGCATATGCATATCGCGGGCGAGGAGCTTTCGTTGCTTTTCCTGGTGCTCTTTGCCAGCTAGGGCCATCCCAAGCCCATACGGGCCAAGCAGTAGGCTGGCCGGTATGCTCATTGTTTCTCCAGCCTTGTAGTTCAATGCCTTCGCGCGGATTTGTTCGCACTCCGGCGAGCTCCATTTTGGGTCTTGCGTCGAGAGTGTGGCCGCATACTCGGCGGGCGCCGTCGTACACCCGGCGAAGGCGAACATGGCCATAGTGGCTAGGAGTAGCTGTTTCATCCCCAGGCCCCACAGGCTATCCGTTAAACCGCATCTCGTTGAGCTTAGCTGGCTCGCTTTACGTCCTTGCTATCGTTCTTCGCTCTTGCCAATGCGATGCGTTTCGATTCGATCCGGTCGGCTGCAGCAAGTAGGATTTCGACCACTTCGGCTTTTGTCTTGCTGGCAGGGTTTGCGGCTATTGCTCGTAGGTCGTCAACGATTGTCGGCATTGTGTCTCCTATTCAGGTTGTCACTGTAGAACTGCACACACAGCCCGTCCCAAGGCTACTTCTTCCCGCCCTTATCGAGGATGGACAGCGCGTCGGTCAACAGCTTCACGGCCTTTGCGCGGTCGGCGTCACCGGCCGCGAACGTGCGCTCGACTCGCGGCGGCGCCTCCTGGTGCTGCCTAATTCAGCAGATGCGGTTAGTCGCTCCTGCCCCATAGGTTAGCGCAATGTGAATTGACTCATCAAGGTGCGTGTTCCTATTTCGTTCTCAT
Organism: Aminobacter sp. P4_D5; assembly: GCF_056401815.1. Classification (NCBI taxonomy): domain Bacteria; kingdom Pseudomonadati; phylum Pseudomonadota; class Alphaproteobacteria; order Hyphomicrobiales; family Phyllobacteriaceae; genus Aminobacter; species Aminobacter sp. P4_D5. The sequence goes on from NZ_JBFUIP010000297.1 coordinate 2,768, forward strand.
ATCGGAAGAACTCCCTAGGCTCTTCGATCAGCGAGCGCCCGCGCCAGCGTTCTCGGCAATCTGATGCACCGGAACCTCAGGAAGCCAGCATCGGGCGAAGGACTCGTCCACGTCAGTGGTCAATGGAGTGAAGGCCGAGACGACGAAGCCTCGTGCCGAAGCTGAGCGTATTCGATGCGATTGCGTCCTCTCTCCTTGGCAACCTGCATCTGGTGATCGGCTGCAACAAGCAGATTGTCGACAGTGGTCTCTGTGTCGAACAGAACGGCTCCGACGCTGACGGTCACAGACCAATTCGACCCGCTGGGTTCCAAGCGCGCTTCGGTTACGGCATGTCGAATGCGTTCCGCGACTTTCTCGGCATTCTCTTGGGTGGCGCCGGGCAAGTACACTCCGAATTCATCACCGCCGATGCGACCGACCAGATCGCCGCCTCGCACCGACGCGCGGATTGTTTCCGCAATGACTCTGAGCGCGTGATTTCCGGCATTATACCCTATGTGCTCATTGATCCTTCTCATATGGTCGATGTCTATCACCAGCAGCGCGCCCTTTCGCGGCCCGGTCCCCGGGTGGAAGACGTCGATCGCGGCCGAAAAAAGCGGTCCATTGAGACATGAGGTGAGGCTATCATGCGCAAGTTCCTGAGCGTATTTCTGCCTGAGCGACAAATTCTCGTTGAGCTTCAGGCTCAGCAGGGCAAGCAGTGGCGCGATAAACATGAGCGGGAGGATGAAAGCGTTCAGCAGGTCTCGCCCAAACGTGTCGGCGTCGGCGCCCCCGAAAATCAGGAATTGCAAGGCCAGCGAGATGACCACATATGCGAGACTGCCGGCCACCGTCAGAAGCGTAACGTGAACCCACTTGTGAAGTGCTATTGCGGTAAGCTTGTCCAGCATTCGTCCTCGCGACTTCGAGCTTCTATCGGATGAGCCCGATTACCTTCGGCATATCTGACAGGGTCACGCAGGGACAGGCGCTTCGACCGAGCAATCACAATTGCGAGCGTGATCGTTAAGAAGTCCTTTATGAAAGCCAGCGCATTTTGCAGCCAAGTGGGGTCACTTGGCGTCAGCAAGAAAGCGCAAAGTCAAAGCGTTAGAGCGTCCTTGTGTTTCCA
>NZ_JBFUIP010000298.1:0-3778 GCF_056401815.1 Aminobacter sp. P4_D5
CTTCAAGACCATCGCCGAGGTCGAGCCGAAGCTCTACGACCGCACGCTGACCATGAACGGCGTGTCGAAAGCCTATGCCATGACCGGCTGGCGCATTGGCTATGCGGCTGGCCCGATCCAATTGATCAAGGCGATGGACATGATCCAGGGGCAGCAGACCTCCGGCGCCTGCACCATCGCGCAATGGGCGTCGGTCGAAGCACTCAACGGTCCGCAGGATTTCATCGCCAAGAACAAGGCGATCTTCCAGAACCGCCGTGACCTCGTCGTGTCGATGCTCAACCAGGCGCGCGGCATCACCTGCCCCTCGCCCGAGGGCGCATTCTACGTCTATCCGTCCTGCGCCGGACTGATCGGCAAGAAGACCCAAGCGGGCGTCGTTATCGACGGCGACGAAACCTTCTGCAGCGAACTGCTTGAAGCCGAAGGCGTGGCAGTGGTGTTCGGTTCGGCTTTTGGCCTCGGCCCCAATTTCCGCATCTCCTACGCAACTTCCGAAGCACTTCTGGAAGAAGCATGCACGCGCATCCAGCGCTTCACCGCGTCGCTGACCTGAACGCGGCCGTCTGAAACGATCGAAAAACCCGGCTCCGGCCGGGTTTTTCTTTGCCGACTGGGCGAATCGACCTGGGCTTGCTACGGTTTCCTTACGGGAATGGTTAATTCTCATACGGTGTTATACATTTGCATATTGCCGTTCCGGCCCAAACTCTGTTAATCTAGTGCAAATATATCCGCCGCCGTCGGCGGGGGTATGTATAGAGATCCAGAGGCAGCAATTGTATCGAGCCAAACAGCGGCAGCAGGGGCGAAGGAGCACAAGTTTGCTCGCGCACTTGTTCTTTCTGCTGTTGCCGGTAATTGCTGCGCTGGGCGGCTCGGTTGCATCGAGCCAGGCTCACCTGATCGAGCACGACTCCGTTGTGCAAGTGTCGGCACCAGGCCCTGTCTATCAGGACACCGGTGGCCCACTGGCGCTGCTTGCTTGCGGCGACACCTGCATCACTTTAGCCGAGTGCAGCACCGACGGCACCGAAGACAGCGCATTACCGCGCATCGCCCATTCCCGGCCTATTGCCGAGATCGATATTTCTGTACCTTCAATCGATCCGCTCTTCAGCTTTTTGCGTGACAGAACGAGTGCGCCTCGCGCACCCCCAGCCCAGGTCTAACGGCGCAAAGCGCCCCACCTGCGCCGCCTGACCGGTCGACACGCGACCACGACAGCAAGTTCGTCGCTACTCCGGTCATCCTCCCACGGGACTAAACGTCCCGACAGAATTTCAGGAATTGCCATGTCCAAGACTCATCCACTCGGATTCCGCATTGAACGCGACCTCAAGGAAGCGCTCATCAAGGCGGCCAAGGACGACCACCGCTCGGTGTCGTCGATGGTCGAAATCATCATCGCCCGGTGGCTGCGCGATCGCGGCTATCTCGTCGAAAAGGAAGAACGGGCGGCTTGAGCCCCCCTCTTCTGAGAATGCCCGACGGCGCGGAAACCCGCCGCCGGGCGCCCGTCTACGACTAAGGTCATAATCCCAAAGCAGCGATGGAAAACGCCCGCCTCCCGGCGTTATCACTTCAACGTCGTTACGTCAGGCGGATTCCCGGAGCACAGTCTCCAGGCACATACCGCCGGCACTCTGGGAGGAGACAAATTATGGCAATCTCGGCAACCGCCGACGCCCGCAGGCGCAGCATGACGCGAGAAGAGAAGAAGGTCATCTTCGCTTCGTCGCTCGGCACCGTTTTCGAATGGTACGATTTCTACCTTTACGGTTCGCTCGCAGCCTTCATCGGCGCGACCTTCTTCAGCCAATATCCTGAAGCCACACGCAACATCTTCGCACTTCTGGCCTTCGCCGCCGGCTTCTTGGTGCGCCCCTTCGGCGCGCTCGTCTTCGGCCGCATCGGCGATCTCGTTGGCCGCAAATACACCTTCCTGGTCACCATCCTGATCATGGGCCTGTCGACCTTCTTCGTCGGCCTGCTGCCCGGCTCGGCCACGATCGGCATTGCTGCCCCGGTCATCCTGATCGCACTGCGCATGCTGCAGGGCCTGGCGCTCGGCGGTGAATATGGCGGTGCTGCGACCTATGTCGCCGAGCACGCCCCCGACGACCGTCGCGGCTACTACACCTCGTGGATCCAGACCACCGCGACACTCGGCCTGTTCCTGTCGCTGGTCGTCATCCTGGTGGTACAGACCTGGCTCGGCAAGGAAGCCTTCGCCGCCTGGGGCTGGCGCATTCCGTTCCTGCTGTCGTTCATCCTGCTCGGCATCTCGGTGTGGATTCGTCTGTCCCTGTCGGAATCGCCGGCCTTCCAGCGCATGAAGGAAGAAGGCAAGGGCTCCAAGGCACCGCTGTCGGAAGCCTTTGGTCAGTGGAAGAACGCCAAGATCGCCCTGCTCGCGCTGTTCGGCCTCACCGCCGGCCAGGCCGTTGTCTGGTACTCGGGCCAGTTCTACGCGCTGTTCTTCCTGCAGAACGTGCTCAAGGTCGACGCCCAGGCGGTCAACATCATGGTCGCGATTTCGCTTCTGCTCGGCACCGGCTTCTTCGTGCTGTTTGGCTGGCTGTCCGACAAGATCGGCCGCAAGCCGATCATCATGGCTGGCCTGGCACTCGCCATCGTCACCTACTTCCCGCTGTTCAAGGCGCTGACCTGGGCCGCAAACCCCGCTCTCGCCACCGCCCAGCAGAACGTTCGCGCCACCGTCACTGCCGCTCCTGGCGACTGCAAGTTCCAGTTCAACCCGGTAGGCACAGCGAAATTCACCACCTCTTGCGATATCGCGACATCGTTCCTGACCAAGAACTCGGTTCCTTACGACGTCGTCACCACGGCTGCGGCGGGTACCGCGGCCAGCGTCAAGATCGGCAACGAGACCGTCGAATCCTATGACGCGATCGCTGCCGGCGACACCGCCAAGGCCAAGGACGCAGCCTTCATCAAGGCTGTCAACATCGCCCTTCACGACGGCGGCTATCCGCTTGTCCGTGGTGCGAGCAAGGTTGCGGAACAGAAGCTCGACGCCTTCATCGCCGCCAACCCCGAGCTCAAGCTCGACGCCGCCGCCATCCGCGCCGGTGAAAAGGTATCGGTCCCGGCCGCCCAGGCGATCAAGGACAAGATCGTCACCGCCGAAGAGGCAGTCGGCGCTCCGGAGGTCGGCTTCTTCAACATCCCGGCCAGCGGCTCGTTCGCCATGGTCGCCGATCCAGCCGCAGTGAGCTGGCCAGGCGTCATCGCGATCCTTACCGTGCTGGTCATCTACGTGACCATGGTCTACGGCCCGATCGCCGCGATCCTGGTCGAGATGTTCCCGACCCGCATCCGCTACACCGGCATGTCGCTGCCCTACCACATCGGCAATGGCTGGTTCGGCGGACTGCTTCCGGCAACCGCATTCGCCATGAGTGCCGCCGCCGGCGACATCTACTACGGCCTGTGGTACCCGATCGCGATTGCCGCCATGACGCTGATCATCGGCACGCTGTTCGTCAAGGATACGCTCGGCACCGACCTCAACGCCAAGGATTGACCCTCGGCTACCTACGAAAAGCCCGGCAGGCGCCAACCTGCCGGGCTTTTTTGTTTTTTGGGGACGCGAGGCAGAGCGGTCAGTTCACCGGCTGCGCCTCGGGGAACTTCCAGCTGCCGTCGAGGACTTCATCACGCGGACGATAGAGGCGGACCATATAGTTCCAGCCGTTCATGATCGGCAGGCAATTTGAAATCTTGCCGTCGCAGCCACCGAACTGGACGGCAA
>NZ_JBFUIP010000299.1:0-3768 GCF_056401815.1 Aminobacter sp. P4_D5
ACAAGGTTTTCGTCAGTTCCCGTCTGTTTCGCGGCGACGGGCAGACCGTTTCCCGGGTGCTGGTGTCCGGCCAGTATTACGACGTCAACGATGCCCTGCTCGACAGGCTGATGGCGGGCGCGACCCCCAAGGAGCTCGAACTTGAGCCCGCGCCCGAAGATGCGGCGCACTAGGCCGGGATGGCAGCGGAAAAGCTTCGCACCTACCGGCAAAAGCGCGATTTCACCAAGACGCGCGAGCCGCTCGGCGTCGAGCAGAGCCGCGAAGGCAACCGCTTCGTCGTGCACAAGCACCATGCCACCGCAGACCACTACGATCTCCGGCTCGAGCTCGATGGCGTGCTGAAGAGCTGGGCCGTGCCGCGCGGGCCCTCGCTCAACCCGGCGGACAAGCGGCTTGCGGTCGAGACCGAGGATCACCCGCTGGACTATATCGACTTCGAGGGCCTCATCCCTGAAGGCGAGTATGGCGGTGGGCCGATGATCGTGTGGGACGCCGGCGTGTGGGCGCCGATGGACGACGCGGCATCGGCGCTCGAGAAGGGCGCCTTCAAGTTTCGGCTGTGGGGCGAAAAGCTCAAGGGCGGCTGGATGCTGGCGCGGTTGAAGCCGAAGGGCGGTGAAGAAAAGCGCAACTGGCTGCTGTTCAAGGAACATGATCCGGCAGCCGATGAGAACGTCGATATTCTCGAAGATCGCCCCGAAAGCGTGAAGAGCGGGCGGCGGATCGAGGAATTGGCCGCGCCGCCGAAAAAGCCGCAATCGAAGCCCGGCGACATCAAGCCCGGCAATCTTGCGGGTGCCGTGCAAGCGCCGATGCCGGCGCGGGTCGAACCGCAACTGGCGACCGCTGTTCCGAAGCCGCCATCGGGCGAGGGATGGCTGCACGAAATCAAGTTCGACGGCTATCGCACCATGGTGCATCTTGAGGGTGGCTCGGCGAAGCTGATCACTCGCAGCGGCATCGACTGGACGAAACGCTACGGCAAGCTGGCGTCGGCCTTTCGCGACCTGCCTTGCAGCGACGCCGTCATCGATGGCGAGATCGTTGTGCTCGACGACAAGGGCATCAGCCGGTTTGCCGCCCTGCAAGATGCGCTGGCCAGCGGGCACGACGAGCTTCTGGTGTTCTACGCCTTTGACCTTGTTCATCTCAATGGCTGGGACCTGACCAGGACAGAGCTAGAAAAGCGCAAGGGCCTGCTGGAACAATTGCTGGCCGGCCATGTCCACGCGCAGTCGGCACTTCAGCTCAGCGGACATGTCGAGGGCGACGGCCAGGCGCTCTACGACCAGGCAACCGAGATGGGGCTTGAGGGCGTCGTGTCGAAGCGGATTTCGGCGCATTACACCTCGGGCCGCTCGCACAGCTGGACCAAGACCAAGGCGCTGAAGCATGGCGATTTCTACATCGCCGGCTACACCACATCGCAAGCCGCCGAGGGGCTGGCGGCACTTGCGCTCGGCGAATGGGTCGATGGCGAGCTGCACTATCGCGGCAAGGTTGGGACCGGCTTCGACAGTGAGACGTTGGAGACATTGCTGCACAGGCTGGAAGGTCTGCGCGAGGGGGCAGCGAAGCTCGATGGAGCGCCAAAGGAGGTGATTCCTGTGCGACCTGTGCTCAACGCCCGCATCCACTACGCCAATCGCACCACCGATAATGCGTTGCGTCATGCGGTGTTCAAGGGATTGCGCGAGGCCGAACTGTCGGAAGCGCCGCAAGCTCCGCGCAAGCGGTTGATCACCGATGCCGACCTTGCCACCATCTCGATCACCAATCCGACACGTCGAGTTTTGGGAAAGTCCGGGCCGACCAAGCTCGACGTCGCCGTCTATTATGCCGCTGTCGGCGATTTCATGCTGCCGCATGTCCTGGGGCGGCCGGTGTCGCTGTTTCGCTGTCCGACGGGCCAGCAGAAAGATTGCTTCTTCCAGCGCCACGCCTTTTCGGGCATGCCGGCGACGATCGCTTCTTTCGAGACCAAGAACTCGGACGACGAGACAAAGACCTACATTTCGGTGGAGGACGCCAAGGGTTACCTGGCGCTGGCGCAGTTCGGCGTCGTCGAGTTCCATGTCTGGGGGGCGCTGCGCAAGCGTCTGGACAAGCCCGACCGGATGGTCTTCGACCTCGATCCAGGCGAAGGCATCAGCTGGCGCGAGGTCGTTGAGGCCGCCGTTCATGTCCGTGACGAGCTTGCCAAGATGGGGCTGGTGGCTTTCGCCAAGACCTCAGGCGGCAGCGGCATCCATGTCGTCGTGCCGACGACGGGCAAGCTCGGCTGGAAGCCGTTCCACCAGGCAAGCAGCGAAATCTCGTCTCGGATCGCCAAGACCGCGCCCGACACATTCACCACCGTGATGGGCAAGGACAACCGCAAGAAACGCATTTTCATCGACTTCCACCGTAACGCGCGCAGCGCCACGGCGGCCGCACCTTACAGCCTTCGCGCCCGCACCAACATGCCGGCGTCGACCCCACTCAGCTGGCCGGATCTCGAGTCCATCGACRCTCCGGCAGATTTGAACTATTCTTCGCTTCCCGGACTTGTGGCCAAGTCAGGCGATCCTTGGGCAGACATATCAGATCACGCCCGGGACTTGCCGACCGAGGTCACCGCCAAGAGTAAGTCTTGACCAAGAGTATGTCTTGAATTGTGTCGCGTAGGAGACAAGCATGGCACCAAGGGCAAGTTGGAAGGGATATCTGAAGCTCAGCCTGGTCAGCTGCCCGGTACGGCTGTACCCGGCGACCAGCACGAGCGAGCGCATCAGCTTCAATCAGCTGCACAAGGACACGCATAACCGGATCAACATGAAACCCGTCGACCCGGAGCTTGGCCTTGTCGAGCGCTCAGACCTCGTCAAAGGCTACGAATACGAAGACAAGAAATATGTGGTCATCGACGAAGCTGACGTCGATAGCGTCAAGATCGAATCCAACCACACGATGAACATCGAGGCCTTCGTCGACGAAGCGGACGTCGATGTGATCTACCAGGACGCGCCCTATTATCTGGCACCCGATGGCGCGATGGCCGAGGAAACGTTTTCGGTGCTGCGCGAAGCACTGCGCAAGTCGGGCAAGCTCGCCATCGCCCGCCTCGTCTTGTCGAGCCGAGAGCGCGTGGTGACCATCGGCGCTCGCGAGAATGGCATGTTCGTCTGCACATTGCGCAACCCCAGCGAGGTGCGCGGCACGGCTGAATATCTCGGCAACATCCCCGCCGGAAATCCCGATCCGGAAATGCTGGAGCTCGCCGAAGCGCTGATCAAGCAGAAGCTGACGACGTTTGATCCGAAGAACTACGAAGACCGCTACGAGATCGCCTTGATGAAGATGATCAAGGAGAAGCTGAAGGGTCACAAGCCGATCATCGCGGCAGCACCAGAGCGCGGCAATGTCATCAACCTCATGGATGCGCTGAAGGCCAGCCTCGGCCAGGCCAAGCCACCAGCCAAGAGCAAGACCAAGGCCGAACCGACTGAGAAGCCGGCAGCCAAGCTTGTGGCCGTTGGAGGTGGCAAGGCCGCGAAGGGCAAGAAGTGACGGCACTTTCGGGCAGGATATTCGGCCTGGTCGGTGCGCTCGCCGCTTTCCCGAGGCGGCTCGGCGTGCGTGAGGTCGCTCGCCAAGGCGGCGAGCTGCAGCACGGCATAACGCGACGCACGACCCATGTCGTGCTCGGCAGGACATTGCTCGGCAAGCTCGACGAGGCGCAGCTGGAGGCCCGGATCAATGCGGCATCGGCCTCGGGGCGTCCGG
>NZ_JBFUIP010000300.1:0-3713 GCF_056401815.1 Aminobacter sp. P4_D5
GGATTGATCGGCATCGACCTGCAGACGGGCCAGGCGCGCCTTGCCTTCGGCATTCCCGACCTGCTCGACGGTGTCGAAGTGACGACGCTTGCGGTGGCGCTGTTTGCCGTTGGCGAAGCGCTGAGCGTCGCTGCCGGCAAAGGCGGCGAATCGACCATCCAGGCGATCAAGGGTTCGGTATGGATGACGCGCGAGGACTGGCGCCGTTCGTGGAAGCCATGGCTGCGCGGCACCGCAATTGGCTTCCCGATCGGCGCGATGCCGGCCGGCGGCGCCGAAATCGGTACCTTCCTGTCTTATTCGGTCGAAAAGAATCTGGCTGAAAAGCCCGAAGAGTTCGGCAAGGGTGCGATCGAAGGCGTCGCAGGGCCTGAAGCGGCCAACAACGCATCTGCCGCCGGCACGCTGGTGCCGCTGCTGACGCTTGGCCTGCCGACCACGGCGACGGCCGCGATCATGCTTGCCGGCTTCCAGCAGTTCGGCCTGCAGCCGGGACCGCTGCTGTTTGCCACCAACCCGCAACTCGTCTGGGGCCTGATCGCCTCGCTGCTGGTCGCCAACCTGATGCTTCTGGTGCTGAACCTGCCGCTGATCGGCGTGTGGATCAAGCTTTTGACCATCCCGACGCCCTGGCTTTATGCCGGCATCCTGACGTTTGCGACGCTCGGTACCATCGGCGCCAACTCGGCTGTCTTCCAGCTTAATGTTTTCGGCCTGTTCACCTGGCCGATGTCGTTCGAGCTCGGCATGCTTTTGGCGTTCGGCCTGCTCGGCTACGGCTTGCGCCGCTTCGGCTATCCGATTGCGCCTGTGGTGGTTGGGTTGATTCTGGGACCGATGGCCGAGCAGCAGCTGCGCCGCGCGCTGGCCATCAGCCAGGGCGACCCGTCGATCCTCCTGGGATCGCCCATTGCGGTGGTGTTGTTGCTGCTTGCGGCAACCGCGGTGCTGTTGCCGCTCTACCTGCGTGCCCGTGGCCGCGGCAAGGTGCTGGCCCAGCTTGGCGCCAACGAAGACTGAGCTCCGCTCAATCCTGAAACGAAAAAGCCGAGGCCCGGATTTCCGGCCTCGGCTTTTTCTTTGCCTCCTTTAGGGAGGCGGAAACTGTCAGGGACAGAGCGACGGTCAAAATAACCTGCCGCTCCGGAGCACGGCCCACTTGGCCCACGTCTCGGCATACGCCAATGACGTGGGCAGCGGTGTGCGCTCTCTACCCTGAAACAGAAATCTTAGAACCGGCGGATGCGATCGAAGTGGCGCGGGTCGATGCCCAGCATCACCAGATCCTGGTTGTTTGGACGATGACCGTGCTCAACGGCCGCAGCTGCAGCCACGGCGCTACCAAAGGTGCGAACCAGTTGACCAATGCGTCCAAATTGCTTGCGGGGGTTCATCTCGGTGTCCTCTTTTGCGTTGCGTCATGATTTTGTGCAACGCAACAAATATAGGTGCCTCAAAGGAAACCGGTAGGGGTGTTGTCGCATGTTTGCCATGCATCCGCTGCAATGGTCGGCTAAACGCATGGCAGTGGACGCTACTGGCCACAGGACTTGAAAGCCGCGCCGCCTTCGGCTATATCAGCCTCAAATTCTTGGTCGGTATGACGAAGAGTGGGTCCACCCGGTCCCGCTCTTTTTTGTTACCTGCCGACCGTCTGGAGATTCTATGACCGAAAACGCAGTCGAACAGACAGGCGATGACCGCATCATCCGCGAGACCGGCATCGATGCCCGCATCGCCTTGATCGTTCAGCCCGTCCTTCGTGCGATCGGCTTCCGCCTCGTTCGTATCCGCCTGTCGGGGCAGAGCGGGCTGACGCTGCAGATCATGGCCGAGCGCGAAGACGGCACCATGACCGTCCAGGATTGCGAAGAGGTGAGCCGCGCGGTTTCGCCTGCTCTGGATGTCGATGATCCGATCGAAAAGGCGTATCATCTCGAAGTGTCGTCGCCGGGTATCGACCGGCCGCTGGTCCGCAAGTCGGATTTCGGCAACTGGATCGGTCACATCGTCAAGATGGAGACCTCGGTCATGGTTGCCGACCGCAAGCGATTCCGCGGCAAGATCGCCGAGGTCGACGAAGAAGGCATCCTGCTCCAGCGTGACCAGGCGGCCTATGGCGAGGAACCGACCGTGCGCGTGCCTTTCGAGGCGATTTCCGAGGCGCGGCTGATCCTCACCGACGATCTCATTCGCGATGCCCTGAGCAAGGACAATCAGGCGCGCAAGGAAGCACGGAAGCGTCGCGGCGAAGACGAAGATGCGCCCGAAGACGAAGAAACCGAAACGGAAGATTGATAGAGCAGCACGGCTGGACCAGATTCGGCCGAACGCTCCGGGAGAAATACAATGGTTGTAAGCGCCAACAGGCTCGAACTGCTGCAGATCGCCGACGCGGTCGCCCGCGAGAAGTCGATCGACAAGTCGATCGTCATCGCCGCCATGGCCGACGCGATCCAGAAGGCAGCGCGTTCGCGTTATGGCCAAGAGACCAACATCCGCGCCGACATCAATCCCAATACGGGCGAGATGAAGCTGCAGCGCCTGATGGAAGTCGTCGAAAAGGTCGATGACTACGCCATCCAGATCGCGCTGTCTTCGGCACGTGAGCGCAACCCCGACGCCCAGCTTGGCGACTTCATCGCCGAACAGCTGCCGCCGATGGATTTCGGCCGCATCGCCGCCCAGTCGGCCAAGCAGGTCATCGTCCAGAAGGTGCGCGAAGCCGAGCGCGACCGCCAGTATGACGAATACAAGGATCGCATCGGCGAGATCGTCAACGGCACCGTCAAGCGCGTCGAATACGGCAACGTCATCGTCGATCTCGGCCGTGGCGAGGCGATCATCCGCCGCGACGAGCTGATCCCCCGCGAAAACTACAAGTATGGCGACCGCGTCCGCGCTTACGTCTACGACGTGCGTCGCGAACAGCGCGGCCCGCAGATTTTCCTGTCGCGTACCCATCCGCAGTTCATGGCGAAGCTGTTCACCATGGAAGTGCCCGAGATTTACGACGGCATCATCGAGATCAAGTCGGTTGCCCGCGACCCCGGTTCGCGCGCCAAGATCGCCGTCATCTCGCGTGACAGCTCGATCGATCCGGTCGGTGCCTGCGTCGGTATGCGTGGTTCGCGCGTCCAGGCCGTCGTCGGCGAGCTCCAGGGCGAAAAGATCGACATCATTCCGTGGTCGCCTTCGGCCGCTTCCTTCATCGTCAACGCGCTTCAGCCGGCTGAAGTCGCCAAGGTCGTTCTCGACGAAGACGCCGAGCGCATCGAAGTGGTGGTTCCCGACGACCAGCTGTCGCTGGCCATCGGCCGCCGCGGCCAGAACGTGCGTCTGGCTTCGCAGCTGACCGGCTGGGACATCGACATCCTGACCGAGCAGGAAGAGTCGGAACGCCGCCAGAAGGAATTCGTCGAGCGTTCGACGCTGTTCATGGAATCGCTCGACGTCGACGAAATGGTCGGCCAGGTGCTGGCTTCCGAAGGCTTCACCAGCGTTGAGGAAGTGGCCTACGTCGATGCCGACGAAATCGCATCGATCGACGGCTTCGATGAAGACACCGCGTCTGAAATCCAGACCCGCGCTCGCGAATATCTCGGCAAGATCGAGGCCGAACACGACGAGAAGCGCAAGGCGCTCGGCGTGCAGGACGAACTGCGCGAGATCCCCGGCATCACCACGGCAATGCTGGTGGCGCTCGGCAATGA
>NZ_JBFUIP010000301.1:0-3682 GCF_056401815.1 Aminobacter sp. P4_D5
GTGCTGGCGGTTCTTCAATCACCGCATCGGCTGCGTAAGCGCTCGTGCTGGCCAATCCTGCCAGGAGTACAAAGGGGTAAACTCTCATCAGTTCATTCCATCCTGATTTCAGGCCCCCGCCTTACTGACCATAAATATCAGCACTTGCTAAAAAATACTGTCACATGGTTGCCACAGAGTGGAATGGAATGCCGCAATCGGGGCAACCAGATGCTGGCGGCGAATAGACGTGTTTGGACATACATTCACGAAAGCCCGAGGCCAAAGGACATCGGACATACTTGTCGTTTTGCGTCGACTTTCCCCGCCGTAGTCGGCTAAGATACCCAAGTTCACGTAGGGTACGCCCTTGGACGAAATTGATCAGCTGCAGGACTTGTACGACACTGCGCAGCGCAGCGTAGAGCGCGCTAGGGCTACTAAGCTAACGCCATCCCAGATTGCCGAAGTGGAACATCGGGAGGGGCTGATGAGGATCATTGCCGCCGAAATCCTTCGTCTGAAAGACCATCGGCAAACAATGCACTGAGTGCCCCGGCAACGCGCCCGGCCTTTCCGATTTCGGCGAGCAGGGATTGCCACCGGGCCGGGCGCGAGATCCGGGCTGTGGGGCGACGAAGACCCGGATGGCATCAGCGTRCACCCGCCTCGTTATTGATCCGTGGAGCGGCAATCTAAATATTATCGGTTTCTAATATTATTCTGCAGGCCGTCTTGCGCCACTCCCAGACATTGCCGGGGCCATTGTAGGCGCGCCCGGTATCACTGCAGCATGAGCAATAAAAGGCCTGCCGGGAGGTCCGCCGACAGGCCCTATGCTAGAGTGACTTTGCCATGAGGGATAGCTAAGTCGCTCCACGGAGCCCACCATTGCGGCGCGATGGGATTTCCTCCGCCCGACCCAACGTCCTTCGATCCTTCCGGTTCCCATAAACAGAAAAAGCCCCGCCACCTTTCGGCAGCGGGGCGATCATATTGCTGGCGTAGGGCGTCTGCATTGGGTGGAAACCTGTCCGTCCGCTTTCCGTGGACAAGTGATACAAATTGACCTTTGGTCAGCCGAAGCGACCGACAGCTTTGCGCCTTATCTCGGTAGTTGCGACCAGCTTCGCTGCACCCCAAAAGCACACATCTTCGGTGCCCACGTCGTCGCGGTTGCGCCATTGCCGGACAAGTGCGCTGGACGCAGCGAGGTTGCGATCGGACTTATACGAGATTTTAAGGTCCTGACGCTTTTCCAACCAGAAAAGCGGACAGCTGCCGACCCGCTTGTTCCTGCCTCAGTCGACGATGTGATAGCCACCGTCCACGTAGATGACCTGCCCGGTCATCGAGCGAGCTGCATCGAGCGTGAGGAAGGCGCAGGTCGCGCCCACTTCATCGATCGTCACCAGCTTGCGTGCAGGCGACGTGCTGCGCGCCTTGTCGAGCAATACGTCGAATTCGGCTATCCCCGAGGCCGCGCGAGTCGCCAGTGGGCCAGGCGATATCGCATGGACGCGAATGCCCCAGTTCCGCCGCCACGTAACGCATGAGCGCAACATCACATCCCGAGCAAGATCCGGAACCCGGTCAACATCAGAATCCCGGTTCAGAGGGCTGGCAACGTTGGGTGCCGCTGATCGAGACGGTGCGTCAGTACCGGCTTTCGTGGCTGTCGCAAGATTTGGTGGCCGGTCTCGTATTGTCGGCTGTGCCGTCCCTGTCGGCATTGCCTATGCGGTGGCTTCGGGCGTTCCGGGCATCTACGGCCTCTATGCCACCATCATTCCGCTACTCGCATACGCCTTGTTCGGCCCCAGCCGGATCCTGGTGTTGGGACCGGATTCCGCTCTGGCGACGCTGATTCTTGGCACGGTGCTGCCGTTGTCGGGAGGGGATCCGACGCGCGCCGCGGCCCTGGCCGGCATGATGGCGGTGGTCGCTGGGCTGGTATTGATCCTGTCCGGCGTGCTGCGCCTCGGCTTTGTCACCGAGCTGCTCTCCAAGCCGATACGGTATGGCTATATGAACGGTATCGCGCTGACGGTGATCGTCAGTCAGATTCCCAACCTCTTCCAGGTCTCCATCGATCAGAGCCGCCCTCATCCGCCCAACTCCGCCTTCAGCCCCTTCACCGCCTTGAACAGATCGTTCCTGCGCTTGATGCCGTAGATGGCGAAGGCGACGATGACGGCGACAATCGCGAGCTGGACACGCCAGTCGAGATTGCCGAAGGTGGCCAACGGCGCACCGATGGCAGTCAGCAGCCAGGTCCAGAATGTCTTGCTCTTGGTGGTTGGTGTTTCGAGTTCGCCCGGGTCGGCCACGACGGGCTTCTCGATTACCAGCGGCTTTTGGGCAACGCCCGGCTCGGATGCTTGGGCATGGTTGCCGGCGGCTTTCACCCGATCAAGCAGTGCCTCGACCGTTTCGGGCTTCGTGCCAACCTTGTTGATGCCGTCGCCCAGGTAGTAGCTATCGCCGCGCTAATCTGGCGATGGGCGCCCTTACAGGCTGCAAGAACTGGGAAGCTGGCCCATTCCTGCGCCAGCCGCTTGCCGAACTCGGTGCGATCGATCTTCCCGGCCATGAAGGCTTCGTAGCCACGGCGCTTCAGCAGATGGAAGGCAAGCCGATCCCGGAAGTCCGAGTTGAAGACCTGCGCGCCGCTGAGATGCAACTCCTTCGAAAGGTCAATGAGTGTTGCCCGCATGAACTGCGGCGCACCGGCGGCCGAGGACGCCTTGTCGGAGCCGAACTTCTTGGCCCACGCCTTGGTCGACCACGCCTTCTACGCATCGATCAGATCGCCCAGCGTCATTTTGGTGATGGGCTTGGCAAGGCCGACCTGGCGATTGCGCATTCAGGCGGGGCCTTGCCGGCGTCTGTTCGATAAATGAAGTCGAGCAGAAGTGCCGCTCCGGTGGGAACGGTCTTGTCCATAGGATTTCATTCAGCTTGGGAGTAAACTTGGGGGGCGCGGGAGGCGCGGTGCGCTATGCAACCGCTGGCGCCGATGACTTGGCAGGACTGGCTTTATGTAGCGGTTGCTTTCGGGGCCGCGGCAGGCATTCTGTGGATGTTGGGGGTCCAGGTGTCGTCTGCCCCAAAGGCTCGGGACGCTAGCTGATGACTAGGCCGGCCAGGTAAGCGCTGGCAGTTCGGCGATCAATTCAGAGACCGTCGGCTGCGGGCGCTGGCCACCCATCACCCTGTCGAGCTCGATATACGCATACGCCCAGACAGCATCACGCCACGCAACGAATGCTGCTGCCTCAGCAGCCCATGCCGGGTTGGTGCTGCCCACATAGGTCGCGATGGAAACCGCGCTGTCGTAGCGGCGTTCCTGCGCCTTGAACGGCATTAAGTTCGGTCCCCCTGCCAGCCACCCTTCATTTGCCGCTCAACCTCTCCGGCAATCTTGTCGGCGGCGCCAGCCCTAGGCAGCGCCCACGAAATACCCACCGCAAAAACTCTGGCCCCATCCGGGACAATTTCAGTGCGGGGAAACTAAGTTGCCTGATTGGGGCGCGTCGGGTATTCAGAAGTGTCTGATAAAAGCGGGAGATCTTTACCATGACACGCAAAACGGTCCTCAAGTTCGGCAAAGTGGAAAACGCCGACGTCAACGATCTGCCGGGATGGGTTGTAGTCGAAGGAACGCCGACAATGAAGACCGCCGTCCAGCACAAGACTGAGG
>NZ_JBFUIP010000302.1:0-3679 GCF_056401815.1 Aminobacter sp. P4_D5
GTGCACTACGCCTTCGGCCACGGGCATCTCGGGCTGACCCAGGCGGCGGCAACCGGCCGGCTGGTTCGCGACCGCATGCTCGGCCAAAAGCCGACGCTTGATCTCAGCCCCTTTTCGGCCCAACGTTTCTGACGCAAGGTATCACCCATCATGGCGCGCCATTCCTTCTTCTGTATCGACGGCCACACCTGCGGCACCGGCACATCGGCTCCGGAAACAAGGCCATCATTCCCTCAATCGGCGGGTGGGCGCGGATGACCGATTGAGCACGATCTTCATCGACGACCGTGACCCGTTCGCACATGGGTTCGTAGTCAAATAGTCGTATGGCAGGGAGGTGGAACAGCCAATATGTCTAGACAATCTTAGAAGGGAGATCAGCGGTAAGACGCAAGAAACTGTTGCCGTGAGCTTATCGAGCGCTACATTCTTCGATCTTGGCGCGCAAAATCACTGGAATCGGCAAAGACATTGCGTTGAGCCAATGATAGGTTTCGCAATGGTCCAGGGCCTGGACAACATAAAAACGGAGACGGCTTCAATTGCCGTCCGGCAGGCGGCAACGGGTGTAAGAATCACGTTGCAATCCAGGCTCGAAACATTAGGACTAGGGGAAATATCAAAAAGGAATGCGTGCATCGCGCGACATTCCAGGGGAGCCGCATACATATGCAGTACTTCGTCCAGCAGATGGTCAACGGGCTGACTCTGGGGTCCATCTATGGCCTCATCGCAATTGGCTATACGATGGTCTACGGCATCATCGGCATGATCAATTTCGCCCATGGCGACATTTTCATGCTGGGCGCCTTCGTCGCGCTGATCGTGTTCCTGATCCTGAGCAGMATCTTTGTCTCGGTCCATGTCGTGCTGTTCCTGCTCGTCATGATGGTCGTGGCGATGCTGATGACCAGCCTGTACAATTGGACGATCGAAAAGGTTGCCTACCGGCCGCTGCGCGGCTCGTTCAGGCTGGCGCCGCTGATCACTGCAATCGGCATGTCGATTGCGCTGTCGAACTTCGTCCAGGTGACGCAAGGTCCGCGCAACAAGCCGATCCCGCCGATGGTCTCGACGGTCTACAATGTCGGTGGCATCTCGATCTCGCTGAAGCAGATCATCATCGTTGTCGTCACCGTCGCTCTGCTGGCGCTGTTCTGGTACCTCGTCAACAAGACCTCGCTTGGCCGCGCGCAGCGCGCCTGCGAGCAGGATCGCAAGATGGCGGCACTGCTCGGCATCGACGTCGATCGCACCATCTCCATCACCTTCATCATGGGCGCGGCCCTTGCCGCCGTCGCTGGCACGCTGTTTTTGATGTATTACGGTGTCGTTGCCTTCTCCGACGGCTTTGTTCCCGGCGTCAAAGCCTTCACAGCAGCCGTACTTGGGGGCATCGGCTCGCTGCCGGGCGCCATGCTGGGCGGCCTGATGATCGGCTTTATCGAGAGCATGTGGTCGGCTTACTTCTCGATCGACTACAAGGATGTCGCGGCGTTCTCGATCCTCGCCATCGTGCTCATCTTCCTGCCCTCCGGCATCCTCGGCCGGCCCGAAGTCGAGAAGGTCTGAGACAATGGCCAATATCGCACAAGCTCTCCGCGAAGAGACCGCAACGCCGTTTCAACGCGGCATCAAGGAGGCGCTCTATGCGGGTGCCATCTCCTTCGGCCTGTTCTTCCTCTTCATAGGCCTCAGGACCGACCAGAACATCCGCAACGAGCTGATCCTCGTTCCGCGCTGGGGCCTGCTTGCCATCATCGTTTCCCTGGTGATGGTCGGACGCTTTGTCTACGTCGCCTACGGTCAGCCGTTCCTGGCACGGCAGAAGATCGTCAACGTTGCCAGCGGCCTGTTGCCTGACAGCGTGGCGACGCGGTTCTTCCGGCTGCCCTTTTTCATCGCGGCCCTCGTGATCGCCGCGGGGCTGCTGATCTTCGCTGGTTCGCTTGACGGGATATTCGGGCCAACGCTCGCCGGTTATGTGCGTTTCTTGCGCGCGCTGACCATCATTTACGCCTTGGCGTCGGTGCTGTTTTATTTCCGTACCTTCATCCATGCGCATTTCTCGGCGCTGGGTATCGGCGTTCTGGTGATCTACCCGATCTTTGTCGTGGTAACGCTGACGCTGATCTCGGGTTCGATGGCGTCCGGTTTCCAGGGCTCGCTCAAGTGGGTCGACAATTTCGGCATCCAGATCCTGATCTATGTCATGCTCGCCTGGGGCCTGAACATCGTGGTCGGTCTCGCCGGCCTGCTCGACCTTGGCTATGTCGCCTTCTATGCCGTCGGCGCCTATGCCTATGCACTGCTGGCGACGCATCTCGGCTGGTCGTTCTGGATCCTGCTGCCGGTGGCTGGCTGCATGGCCGCCTTCTGGGGCGTCATGCTCGGCTTCMCTGTGTTGCGGCTACGAGGCGACTACCTCGCGATCGTGACACTGGCCTTCGGTGAGATCATCCGCCTGGTGCTGATCAACTGGCGCGAAGTGACCAATGGCGCAGCCGGCATCTCGGGCATTCCCAAAGTCAGCTTCTTTGGACTGATGTCGTTCAACGTCTCGGATCCCAACTACATCGCCAAGGTGCTCGGCATCGCCCAGTCCGGCGCCTACTACAAGATCTTCCTTTATTACCTCATCCTGGCCTTGGCACTGCTGACCGCTTTCGTCACCATCCGGCTGCGGCGCATGCCGGTCGGACGTGCGTGGGAAGCGCTGCGCGAGGATGAAATCGCCTGCCGCTCGCTCGGTATCAACACGACGACGACCAAGCTGACCGCCTTTGCCACGGGTGCGATGTTCGGCGGTTTCGCCGGCTCGTTCTTCGCCGCCCGCCAGGGCTTCGTTTCGCCCGAATCCTTCGTGTTCCTGGAATCGGCGATCATCCTTGCCATCGTCGTGCTCGGGGGCATGGGTTCGCTTGTCGGCATCGCGGTCGCGGCCGCGGTGATGATCGGCGGCACCGAAATCCTGCGCGAAATGGAGTTCCTCAAGGTGGTCTTCGGGTCTGATTTCACGCCGGAACTCTACCGCATGCTGCTGTTCGGCATGGCCATGGTCATCGTGATGCTGTGGAAGCCGCGAGGTTTCGTCGGCAGTCGAGAGCCCACCGCCTTCCTGCATGAGCGAAAAGCCATCTCCAGCTCCTTCACCAAGGAAGGGCACGGCTGATGAACGCGAGCGTTTCGATGAACACGCCGATCCTGCAGGTCGAGCATCTGTCGATGAAGTTTGGCGGCCTGGTTGCCATCGGCGACCTGTCGTTCGAAGCCAGGCGTGGTGAAATCACTGCGCTGATCGGCCCGAACGGCGCTGGCAAAACCACGGTCTTCAACTGCATCACCGGCTTCTACAAGCCGACCGAAGGCATGATCCGCTTCACCGGACGTGAGGGCGGAGAATTCCTGCTCGAGCGCATGCCCGACTTCCAGATCACGGCCAAGGCCAAGGTGGCGCGTACCTTCCAGAACATCCGGCTGTTTTCGGGCATGACGCTGCTCGAAAATCTGCTGGTGGCGCAGCACAACAAGCTGATGAAGGCTTCTGGCTATACGGTCATGGGGCTGCTCGGGCTCGGCGGCTATCGCAAGGCTTCGGCCGAATCGGTCGATATCGCCAAGCATTGGCTCGAAAAGTGCGAGTTGATCGACCGTGCCGACGATCCGGCGGGCGATCTGC
>NZ_JBFUIP010000303.1:0-3631 GCF_056401815.1 Aminobacter sp. P4_D5
GTATTGTCCTTGGAAGATCAGACGGCGATCTTGCCGCCGCCTTGTTTGGTGATGGCGACAACCGCCGGGCGAACCGGCATGTCGGGCTTGAAGTCGGGCCAGCGCGTCGACAGGTCCTCGTAATAGGACGGACGGCCGAAACCTTCCCAATCCTCGCCGCCGTCGCCCGGATGCTGGACAGCGACAAAAGCGGTCTGATCATCTGGTGTGAAGAGCGGGCCGCACATCTCGGCACCGACCGGCACGCGGAAAAACAGCTTCGAGGTGGCGCGCGCCTCGCCTTCGGTATCGACCGCCCACAGGCCGTCGGTGCGGCCGGTGGCCTTGGGGGAGTTGCCATCGGTCGAAACCCACAGGCGGCCTGCGGAATCGACCGCGCAGTTGTCGGGCATGCCGAACCAGCCATTTTCGGTGGTCGAGGTCGAGAACGAGGCGCCGACTTCGGCGATCGAAGGATCGCCGCATTTCAGCAGCACTTCCCACTTGCCCTTGGTGGCGGTGAAATCGCCGCCATCCTCGATCAGTTCGATGATGTGGCCGAAGGCGTTTTCGGCACGCGGGTTGGCGGCGTCGACCTGGTCGGCCTTGCGCTTGGAATTGTTGGTCAGCATGACATAGACCTTGCCGTTGACGGCATTGGGCTGGATGTCTTCGGGCCGGTCCATCTTGGTGGCGCCGAGCAGGTCGGCGGCGCGGCGCGTCTCGATGACCACGTCGGCCTGGCTGGCGAAGCCGGCATCAGCCGTCAGCGGGCCCTCGCCCTGCACAAGCGGCAGCCATTCGAACGAGCCGTCCTCGGCGAACTTGGCGACATAGAGCGTGCCTTCGTCGAGCAGGTCGAGATTGGCGGCGCGGTCGTTGGGGTTGAACTTGCCCGAGGTCACGAACTTGTAGACGTAGTCGAAGCGCTCGTCGTCGCCGAGATAGAACACGACCCGGCCGTCGGAGGCGACGATCGATTCGGCACCCTCGTGCTTGAAGCGGCCAAGGGCGGTGCGCTTCTTCGGCGCGGAATTCGGGTCCTGAACGTCGACCTCGACGATCCAGCCGAAGCGGTTGGGTTCGTTCGGCTCCTTTGCGACGTCAAAGCGGTCGTAGAACTTCAGCCACTCATAGGTGCCTTCCGGCACGCCGAGGCGCTTGTAGTTGGCGGCTTCGGGGTGATCGGCCGGCAGCTCGCCGCCGAAATAGCCGTGGAAATTTTCCTCGGCCATGATGTAGGTACCCCAGGGCGTGACACCGCCGGCGCAATTGTTGAGCGTGCCGAACACCTTGGTGCCGGAGGCGTCCGCATTGGTCTTGAGGCGGTCATGGCCGGCGGCGGGGCCGGTCAGCTGCATCTCGGTGGTGGAGGTGATGCGGCGGTTGAGCTTGCCGTCACGGACGACCTGCCACTTGCCCCCTTCTTTGCGGATCTCGACGATCGAACCGCCATGGGCGGCCATCTCGATGTCGACGCGCTTCTGATCGGCTGGGGTGACGTCGATCTTGCCTTCGACGATCTTGACGATGCCGGGGAACATCAGGTGATCGTTGGTGTATTCGTGGTTGACGACCAGGAGGCCGTGCTCGGACGAGCCGTCGAGCTCGATGTAGCCGACATAGTCGTTGTTGTAGCCGAACTGACGGTTTTGCGCTTCCGCCGTCTGGTTGAGCGGGTCGAATTCGGGTGCGTCAGCGAAGATCGGATCGCCCCAGCGCAGCAGAATGTCGGCGTCGTAGCCTGATGCAACATGGTGCTTGTCATCGATGCCAGCCTCGACCTCGTCGAAGATGAAGGCGGACGCAGTGGCCGCGCGAGCATCGTCGGCGAGCAGGATGGCGATCGGGCTGACGGTGGCGGCAATGGCCGAGACGGCGAGCGAGCCCTGGAGAAAGCTGCGGCGGGAAAAGCGCTTGGCGATGATGTCGCCCATGGTGCGGTTGTCGGTCGGGTTGTGGCCGGGACCGTCATTCTCCTCGAGCATGCTCGTACGGAATTTCTGATCGCCTGGTGTGTACTGGTTCATCGTCTCGACCTCTGGCTTGGTGTTCGGCTTGGGGTTGGCCGAGACCGCTAATCGGACGAGATAACAGTAGCATGACAGTTTCGTCGGAAATCGGCCTTGATTATAGAGCCTCTCGGCGTTCATCCCGATTCAGGCGGGACGAGTTCCGATTTCTTGTTTGAGCATCTTTTTTTCCCAAAAGCGGTCCCCACTTTCTCGGCGCGGACTCGGGTTCGGAAGTGCTCTCAAACACATAAGGCAAACGGCAAGACGATGCGGCAGACACTGTGGAACAGGATCGAATTTTCGCTGCTGGCGGCGGGTATCATCATTGCCGGCGGCCTGTGGGGGTTCGTTGAACTTTCCGAAATCGCCCGCGACGCCGCCCCACACGCTTTCGACACCGATATATTGCTGGCGTTTCGCGTGGCGGGCGAGCCCAACAACCCGATCGGGCCGCTCTGGCTCGAAGAAGCGATGCGCGACATCACCGCACTCGGCAGTGCCTCGGTGCTGATCTACATCACCGCAATCACCATCATTTTCCTGTGCATGACCAAGCGCTGGAGACCGGCACTGTTCGTGTTCGTTGCGGTCGCCGGCGGACAGGTGCTGTCGAGCGTGCTGAAGCTCGGCATCGACCGGCCACGTCCCGACCTCGTCTCGCATCTGGCACAGGTGTACACGATGAGCTTTCCGAGCGGACACGCGATGTTGTCGGCGGTGACCTATCTGACGCTGGGCGCGCTTTTGGCACGCTTCCTGCCGGGGCGCGCGACGACAGTCTTCGTTTTCGCAATTGCGGTGCTGACGACGCTGATGGTCGGTATCAGTCGGGTCTATCTCGGCGTGCACTGGCCTTCCGATGTGCTCGCCGGCTGGTGCGCAGGCTTTGCCTGGGCGACCTTGTGCTGGGTGGCCAGCCGCCACCTGCTGAAGGACGAAGGTGCTGACCACAGCATGCGGCGACAGTGACCAACTGACACGACCTGCTCCAGGCTGATACGACAGCTACGCGATAGAGCCCGTCTGCTCCTGATCGCCCCAGCTGACCTGCTTGTAGTCGAAGCCATATTCCAGCGTCGGCTTGACGATGCGGAAATAGGGCGACAGGTCGAAGTCGCGCGGCGTGTAGAGCGAGTGGTGGCGGATGTGCATGATCTCGCGGCGCATATAGTTCGACTGGGCCGACGCGCGGCCCGGTGCACGGGTGATCTCCGGCAGGATCGGATAGCGGATCTGGCCATAGGCCTCGGCGATCATCGTCGAGCAGATAGCGCGGGTTGGGTCGCCCGAGCCGAAGGCGATCATGCGACGGCGCCAGCGCACCGGCACGGGCGGCCTCGGCACCAGGTAGCGCAGCATGTCGAAAATGTTCTTGAGGTCGTATTTCAGGCCGAGCCTTTGCACCATGAAGCGGACCACATGCTCGCGATMCTCCGGCGAAAGGCCGTTGGCCCGGCAGATGCGGGTGTTGTAGGTGCGGTATTTCGACAAGGGAACGGCGACGCAGCCTTCGCCGAGATTGACCTCGATCAGGCGTGGCCGCTCGGAACCGTCGGCCGGTTCGGGCAGCGCATCGCCGACATAAAGTGC
The DNA here is from genome assembly GCF_056401815.1 of Aminobacter sp. P4_D5. NCBI lineage: Bacteria > Pseudomonadati > Pseudomonadota > Alphaproteobacteria > Hyphomicrobiales > Phyllobacteriaceae > Aminobacter > Aminobacter sp. P4_D5. The sequence continues at coordinate 3,585 of NZ_JBFUIP010000303.1, forward strand.
CGAATGCGACCAGGTCGACTGGGTCAAATATTTGATGACGGCCGAAA
>NZ_JBFUIP010000304.1:0-3630 GCF_056401815.1 Aminobacter sp. P4_D5
TTGTTGGATCAGTGCCAGTACGGCTTGACCTGGTAATGCTGGAAAGACGCATCGCGCGCAACGCGACCGTCATCTTCGGTCAGATCGTCGATCGAATAAGACGGTGCAGACTTCAGCTGATCCTTGGAGAAAGGAACGACATAGCCGCCGAGACCCTTGTCGTAATCCAGCGTCGACCACGGAATGGCGTGATATTTTTCGCCGATGCCGAGAAAGCCGCCAAATCCGATGACGGCAAACATGATGCCGTTGGACATCTTGTCGAGCATGACGTCTTCGATCGCGCCGATGGTCTCGCCTGCGGTATTGTAGACTTTGGTGCCGATGACCCGCGATGCGGGAATAGCTTCGGTATGACCTGTGTGGGTCGTCATGGCTTGCTCCTCGTTGGTTGGTGGATGCAAGGGGTAACGATCCCCCAAAGCGGAGGTTCCAAAGTTTTACCGATGATGGATTGCGCCGACCGGTCAGTCGGTGAGGATGAAGGTCACCTTCATGTTGACGCGGTAGGCGACGATCTTGCCGTTTTCGATGACGACTTTCTGGTCCTGGATCCAGGCGCCTTCGACATTCTTCAGCGTCTTGGACGCGCGGGCGATGCCGTCTTCAATGGCATCCTTGAAGCTCTTGGTCGACGATGAGGTGATTTCCGTAACGCGGGCAACAGACATAGGATTCCTCCAGCTGAGATGCTCAGTCACGGAGGAAAGCCTACGCCGGGTACCTGCAGGGCTCAAGCAGGAGTTGTGCTGGGGGGCATGTGCACCGAGAGGCGCACCAGTGCCTGGCAGTGCAGCGTCAGCCCTTGGCGATACGGTCGAACGCCATCAAACGCTCGAGCAGAGCCGGCAAATCCTTGAGCGGCACCATGTTGGGGCCGTCCGACGAGGTCGAATTGTCGGGGTCTTCGTGCGTTTCGATGAACACACCTGCGACGCCAACAGCGACGGCCGCGCGCGCCAGAGTCTCGACGAAGCGGCGCTCGCCGCCCGAGGTGGCACCCTGCCCGCCTGGCTGCTGCACCGAATGGGTTGCGTCGAAAATCACCGGGGCGCCGATGTCGGCCATGATCGGCAGCGCGCGCATGTCTGATACCAGCGTGTTGTAGCCGAAGGATGCGCCACGCTCGGTGACCAGAACGTTCGGGTTGCCCGAGTCAGTGACCTTGGCGACGACGTTCTTCATGTCCCAGGGCGCAAGGAACTGGCCCTTCTTCACATTGACGACCTTGCCGGTCTTGGCCGCGGCGACCAGCAGGTCGGTCTGGCGGCTGAGGAAGGCCGGGATCTGCAGCACGTCGACGACTTCGCCAACGATCGCGCACTGTTCTTCGGTATGGACGTCGGTGATGACGGCGACGCCGAGCTCCTTGCGCAGGTCGGCGAAGACGGGCAGCGCCGCATCGAGGCCAGCACCGCGCGTGCTCGACAGCGAGCTGCGGTTGGCCTTGTCGAAGCTCGACTTGTAGACGAAGCCGATGCCGAGCTTGAGGGTCAGCTCCTTGAGCGCGCCGGCCATGTCGAAGGCATGCTGGCGCGATTCGAACTGGCACGGGCCGGCGATCAGCGACAGCGGCGCATTGTTGGCGAAAAGGGTCTTGCCGATCGTCACATTTGCATTCGGCTTGGTCATTTCAATTCCTCGAAAATGAAGGTCGCACCTTGCCCGGGTGCCGAAGGCACCACCAGGCGTTGACCGCTTAGATCGTACTCGATGCCGTTGCGGACAAGAAGCGACTTGGCCGCGCCGAGATCATCGACGGCAAAAACCATCGCCTCAAGGCGAATCCCATTGGAATTTGGCGTGGAGCGGATGGAAAGTCTTGCATTGGCGAGCGGCACGGAGGCCCCGTCAACACTGCTGCGTGCGATTGTCGCCAGCAATGCCCCAGCGGCTTGCGTGCTTCCAGCAGTCGCTTCGACGGCCAGAACACGCCTCACGCCATTGGCATGCGTCTGAAGTGCTGTGCGGTCAACATTGGGTGCGTTGACGCGCTCGCAGGTGAAGAAGAACGCGTCCGTCGCCGTGTCAGGCTCGGCGGCAAACGCCAGCCGGAACGATGCCTGATCCGATTTGCCTGCCGCATCAACGAAGGGACGCGAAAAGTCGAGCCTTGGGCCAGCGGAAACGCCTGCGGCAACGAACTCGGCATGGTCGACGTCGGCATCTTCGGTTCCAAACACCACAGCCGAAAAACCTTCGTCGCCATGGGCATCACGATACGCGCGGTCACGCGCGACAAAGACATTGCCTTCGGCCACGGCCCGGTCAGCGACGGCACCGTCGCCCACAGCCAGAGGCTCCATGAAGGTACCGTCACCGAGATAGACGCAGCAATTGGCGGTACCGAAGGGATGAATGCCGAGGGGCGACACCGTGAAGCCAAGTGCCGAAAGCCGCTGCCGCGCGATCGCAAGGTCGGCGGTCGGCAACACGATGTGGTCGAGCGTGCGTGGCTTGTCGTTGTGTGTCATATGCCTGCGCTGTGCCTCAATTCCTCATTTTGCGCAAGGCTGCCGCAAGGGCATTGCCCTCACCCGGCCACCATCTCGCCCAACCGGCGCACAGTGTTCCAGTTGCGCGATGTACCGACACCGCCGGCGCGCTTGGGTGTCAGTGCGCCAAGCAGCCGCGACGTGCCGGCGCTGCGGGAGAAATGGAGCCAGATGTCGCCATTTACCGCGGCAAGCTTCTCGTCGGCGGCCACATAGGGCGTCAGCTCTGCCAAAACCTCTGGCGCTACTGGTGCACGCATGACCCGCACCGCCACCTGGTCGGGGTACAGAACGGCTTCTTCAGGAAACGGGTTGGCCGCCACCAGCGTCAGCCAATCGTCGGCACGGCGCACGATGATATCGACGTGTTTGCCGAACTTTTGCTGGAATGCCTTTTCCAGCCGGGTCTCGATCATGGAGACCGGCTGTTCGTCGGCTTCGAAAACCAGATTGCCTGTTGCAACCAAGGTGCGTGGCTTTTGAAAGCCCGCGGCTTCGGTCATGTCGCGCAGATCGGACATCACGACCCGACGCCCCTCGCCCAGTATGATGCTGTAGAGAAGCGCAACATAGGTCGTCATGAGTGTGTCATGACCTCGGCAGGTTTGCGCGCCAACGGTTTCACGCCGGCGCGCATGCCAATCAGACGAGCCTGCTTTGTTCGACCGCAGCCTCGATGAAGCTCGCGAACAAAGGATGCGGGTCGAGCGGACGGCTCTTCAGYTCCGGATGGWACTGCACGCCGATGAACCAGGGATGGTCRGGRTATTCGACCGTCTCGGGCAGCACGGCGTCAGGCGACATGCCGGCGAAGACCAAGCCGCACGCTTCGAGCCGGTCCTTGTAGTCGATATTGACCTCGTAGCGGTGACGGTGGCGCTCGGAGATATCGGTATCGCCATAGATTTCGGCGATTTTCGAGCCTTCCGAAAGCTTGGCTTCATAAGCGCCCAAGCGCATCGTGCCGCCGAGATCGCCGGCTGCCCGACGCTTCTCCAGCATGTTGCCCTTGAGCCATTCGGTCATCAGGCCGACGACCGGCTCCTTGGTGGCGCCGAACTCGGTCGACGAGGCATTCTCGATACCGGCAAGTGACCGTGCGGCCTCGATGCAGGCCATCTGCATGCCAAAGCAG
>NZ_JBFUIP010000305.1:0-3625 GCF_056401815.1 Aminobacter sp. P4_D5
GCCCTGGGCCGCGATGTTGACACGCAAAAGGTCAAGCTTCGCGCCGATGTCGTAACAAAAGACCTCGAACACCCCTGGGGGCTCGCCTTCCTGCCCGATGGTGGCGCTCTCATCACCGAGCGGCCCGGCCGCATTCGCATCCTCACCAAATCTGGCCTGTCAAAACCTGTGGCAGGCGTGCCCAAGGTCGCGGTCGGCGGCGAAGGCGGGTTGCTCGACATCGCGATTGCGCGCGATTTCGAAAAATCCGGCACGATCTTTTTTGCCTATGCCGAGCCGGGCAAAGGCGGCGCAAGCACGGTGGTCGCCCGCGCCAGGTTGGTGCGCCACGGAGCCAATCCCCGCCTCGAAGAGATCAAGGTAATCTTCGCCGTCACACCGAAATCGCAAGCCAGCGTGCATTTCGGCTCGCGGATCGTCGTTAACGACGATGGCACGCTGTTCATCACCACAGGCGACCTTGGCCAGCGCGACCGCGCCCAGGATATGCACGACGCCGCAGGCGCGGTTGTCCGCATCAAGCCCGACGGCTCAATTCCCGCTGACAACCCCGCGCCCGACGGCAAGAAAATGGCGCCCGAGATATGGTCGAAAGGTCACCGCAACATCCAGGGCGCGGTCATCGATCCGGTGATGGGCGGCCTGATCACCGTCGAACATGGCGCCAAGGGCGGCGACGAGGTCAACCATCCCGAAGCTGGCAAGAACTACGGCTGGCCGGTCATCACCTACGGCGTCGACTACAACGGCAAGAAAATCGGCATCGGAACCGCAGCACCCGGCTACGAACAGCCGCTTTTTTACTGGGATCCTTCGATCGCCCCTTCAGGTCTTGCGAGCTATCAAGGGGAGATGTTCCCCGAATGGAAGGGCGACCTTATGGTCGGTGCGCTCAAATTCGAGCTGCTGAGCAGGCTTCACCGCGACTCCAAGGGCACGATCCTGAGTGAGGAGCGCATGTTCGAAGGCGCCTTCGGCCGCATCCGCGATGTCGTGGTTGCCCCCGATGGCGCGGTCTGGCTTTTGACGGACGAGGACRATGGCATGATCGTGCGCCTGTCGAGGGCGGATTAGGGCAGTAGCGAAATGAGCCTCACTGCCCTACCGCCTTATTGCCCTACTGCCTATTAGTTAGCCCCTCAAATACGCCTCGATGTTTTCCTCCAGCATGCCGTATTCGCGGCAGCCTTTGCCGCAGCGCTTTTCGATTTCCGATAGCTGCACGCGTGCGGCGGCAACGTCGCCGAGCATCAGATGGGCCTCGCCCATATATTCGCGCACCAGCGTGTAGTCGGGATTGTTGCGCAGCGCTTCCTGGTAATAGCCAAGGCCGACCAGCACGCGCCCTGCCTTGCGATGGGAATAGCCGAGATAGTTGAGAATGCGCGCGTCGGTCTTGTCGGCGGCAAGCGTCAGCACCTTGATCGCCTCGTCATACTTGCCGTTCATGGCAAGCGCGCGGCCGGTTTCATAGATGCTGTTGTCGTCGATCATGCCTGCCTTGGCAGGTTCGCACTTCTGCGTCTTCTTGTTGTAGATGAAACCAGCTTTGCACGCAGGCGGGGTCGAGCCACCGCTGTCGGCCGCTAGCACCGGCGCTGCAAACAACGGCAGCGCCACCACGGCACCTGCCACAAGCATCAGATATCGGGACTGCATCGCCACCTCCTGAGATTGCCCATACGTAAGCTAACGCATTTCGGTCGACGTTTCATCCAGGGTGAGATGCAATCGGCACTGAGGGACGGCGAGCAATCGTCGCCATCCCGCCGGAGTAAAGCCTCACCCCCTTCAGATAGGTCTCAATCTGTTCCGACAGCAGGCCGTATTCGCGGCAGCTCGTCCCGCAGCGCTGTTCAATTTCGTTCAGCTGCAGCCGCGCGCCGGCGACATCGCCAAGCGTCAGGTGAGCTTCGCCCAGGTATTCGCGGACGGGCATGTAGTCGGGATCGTTGAGGATCGCTTCCTGATAGTATCCCAACCCGACGAGAATCCGGCCGGCCTTGCGGTGGGAGTAGCCGAGATAGTTGAGAATGCGCGCGTCGGTCTTGTCGGCGGCAAGCGTCAGCACCTTGATCGCGTCGTCATACTTGCCGTCCATGGCGAGCGCGCGACCAGCCAGATAAAGGCTATTGTCGTCGATCATGCCCGCCTTGGGCCGTTCGCATTTTTTGGTTCTTGCGTTGTAGATGAGACCTGTACGGCATTTGACCTGGGTACTACCGCCGCCGCCTCCCCCACCGCCTCCGCCTCCTCCGCCTCCACCGCCGCCGTCAGCCGATAGGACAGGAATTGCGAACAACGGCAGAGACACGAGCGTGCTTGCCAGAAGCTTCAGATATCGGACTTGCATGGTTAACCTCCACCATTGGGCCCCTCGGCGAGGTCAACGCGCTGGCGGCGGCATTTCGTCCGGCCAGAGCACCAGAAACGATGAGCGCCCGCAGTTTTCGATTTCGACAGCGAAAGAACCGCGGGCGCGCCTGGGCTAGAATCCTAGGTCTTCACGTAGCTGTGGATCTGTTCCGACAGCAGGCCGTATTCGCGGCAACTGATACCGCAGCGATTGGCAATCTCGGTCAGCTGCGCCCGAGCACCCGCGACATCGCCAAAGGTCAGATGCGCTTCGCCGAGATATTCGCGGACGGGCATGTAGTTGGGATCGTTGAGGATCGCTTCCTTGTAGTAGCCCAAGCCGACCAGCGTTCGCCCGGCCTTGCGATGCGAATAGCCGAGATAGTTGAGGATGCGCGCGTCGGTCTTGTCGGCGGCGAGCGTCAAAACCTTGATCGCATCGTCATATTTGCCGTCCATGGCAAGCGACCGGCCAGCCAGGAACAGGCTCTCGTCGTCGATCATGCCGGCCTTTGGATGTTCGCATTTCTTGCTTCTGATGTTGTAGATAAAGCCCGTACGGCATTTGACCTGGCCGCCACCATTGCCGCTGAAGATACCGCCGCTGCCGAAGAGACTGCCGCCGCTGCCGCCGGACGTGCCATTTCCACTGCCACCGCCGCCGGACATGCCATTTCCACCGCCGCCACCACCGCCGCCACCACCGCCTCCTCCACCGCCTCCGCCTCCACCGCCTCCGCCACCGGACGAAAGCACGGGAGCAGCAAACAGCGGCAATGACACGAGCACACTTGCCAGGAGTTTCAGATATCGGGTTTGCATGGTTTAACCTCCACCATTGCGTCCCCTCGGCGAGGTCAACGCGCTGGCGTCGGCATTTCGTCCAACATCAGCCGCGGAAAATCAGCGCCGCTCCACCGGCGATCAAGGCAAAGCCCATCGCGTGGTTCCAGGTGATGCCTTACTTGAGGTAGAACACCGAGAAGATGACGAAGACGGAAAGTGTGACCACTTCCTGTATCGTTTTCAGCTCGGCTGCCGAATAAACCTCGTGGCCGACGCGGTTGGCCGGAACCGCGAGCCAGTATTCGAAGAAGGCAATCAGCCAGCTGAAAATGACGGCCGCATAGAGCGGAGCCGCCTTGAATTTGAGATGCCCGTACCACGCGAAGGTCATGAACACGTTGGATGCGATGAGCATCAAAACGGGAAGAACCTTGGGCGAAAGCAGCATAGCCATTGGGGAAATACCGGATGGAGGGGGGAGGAA
>NZ_JBFUIP010000306.1:0-3616 GCF_056401815.1 Aminobacter sp. P4_D5
GGTCTGGTCTTGGTCGGGCGCTATTCCGGGTGGCGGCGGTGCCTACATCGCCACCTGGCCGAGCCTTGGATACACGCCGCTGGCGGTCGTCCAGAACGGTTCGCCGGGGGCGGTATCGGGGTTCTTCCAATACAATTACCCGGCGGCCAGTGTCCCGCGCTTCATTTGTTACCCCTCCGGGCTTTGGCTCCGCAATGGGATCAGTGACCCGCCTGACGGCACGATCTTCAATGTCGTCTATCAGATCTATCGGTTGAGAGCCCAATGAAGCGCGGCAAGATCAAGCTCAATGGGCCGACGCCGATGTTCCGGGTTTCAATGCCCGGCGTCGACGTGGATACGGCGGCATTGCATCAATTCATCGCGCACGAGGACTTCATGTTCTCGCAACCCTACGCGTTTGGCTATGTCCAGTGTCCCTTTATCGGCTTCACTGGCGATGCAACGCAGGACCAATCGGTCGTGGTGGCGGTCCCCAATATCGGCGTCACCCCGATCATCCACATCTTCCCGGTCGATCAAAACAACCAGATAGCGTTCCCCGCACATTTCTCCGAGGGGTCGGGCAGCGCTGGCCGAAACTATCAGATCATCAACTACTTTGTGTCTGGCACTGCGTCTGGCGGCAGCCTCACCATCCGGTTCCAGAAAGGCCTGAACACGGCATTTTCGCCTAATGGCTGCTACTACATCCTGACCCGCAGCGCGAATGTTGCGGGTGTGCCAGGGCCGGGCGCTTCCGGCCCGCGCGTGCGCATCAACAAGGACGGCATCAAGATCGCCCGTCCCGGTTACAGCGTCGACACGGCGTCAGAGGCAAATCTGTATTTCTCCTCCAGCGGCATTGCGGCGCGCGTTTATGAAACTGGGCTTGTGGGCGTCGCTGACTTCGCCGGAACCGGTGGCGATCGATATAAGCGTGCGCGGGTGAACTTCTCGAAGGGGTTCACTCGTCCGCCACCGGTGTTTGCCGCTGGTATTCGATCGGATGGCGGCATTGACGTCACGCCGGTGCGATATTGGGTGGCGAACAACACCTACGGCCGCCAACATCCGCATTACCAGGTGTCCGTCGATACGGCCGGTTTCGACATCATGGTCGTCAAGGACTACGGCTCGAACTTCTATTTAGATGTGCCGACCACTTGGCGGTACTGGGTCTTGGACAACGTCCTCGACACATAGCGGCGGCGAACATCAACTTCAGCCTCTAAGGGCAAATCATGACATCTTCGGTTTATTCGGCCGGCACGGTTTCCGTGTCGAATGGCCTGCCTATTGTGGCAGGCACAGACACTGCTTGGAATGTGGCGCTGGTGACGGGTGGCATGTTCAGCTTCGCTGGGCAGTCGGTGCCGATCATCAGCGTAGAGAGCGACACGTCGCTTACACTGGCCTACCCATGGCCAGGGGCGACGGCGAGCGGTGGCTATGCTATTGCGCGCGAGACCTCAGAGGCCGTGCGCGCGACGTGGATCAACGATCGCCTAGCTCAGATCCTGACCAAGCTATCGCTGGCTGGTATCCATCCCGACGGCGCTGGCACATTGGCCGAGCGCAATGCTTTGTCGCCGGTGCCGGCCGTCGGCTACCTTTGGCTGCGTGTCGAGATCGGCTATGGCCTGGACATCTACAGACGTACGGCATCCGGTTGGGATGGGCCATTTGGCCTCACCGGCCCCGAAGGTCCGGCAGGTGTGTTGCGCTGGATCGAAGCCGGATGGGCGACGGCGACAGCCTACGAGTATAATGATGGCCTGACGCGCAACGGCACGTCCTACCGCTGCTTTGTGGCGCACACTTCAGGCGCGGCCACCGAGCCGGGCGTCGGCGCCAATTGGCAGACGGTTTGGAAGGTCACGGCAGCCAAGGGCGATAGCTTCAGGTTCCGCGGCGCATACAGCGGCGCAACCGCGTATCTGGCCAACGATGTCGTGCGGGACGGTGGGTCAAGCTGGGTCGCATTGCAGCCGACGACAGGCAACGCACCGCCAGCCTTGCCCGCTACGTCAAACGCCTTCTGGGAATTGATGGCTGTGAAGGGCCAGGATGGCACCGGTACGGGCGATGTCGTCGGGCCGGTATCGTCGGTTGACGGACAGCTTGCACTGTTCGACGGCCCTACTGGAAAGCTACTCAAAGGCATGGTCGGTTCGCCTGCGGAAGGAGATATTATGTATCGCGGCGCGTCGAGTTGGGCGCGTTTGCCGAAGGGTGCGGCGGGTCAGTCACTGCGCCAGAATACGGCGTTAACTGCTCCTGAGTGGGGTTTAGCAGTTGTGCCGGGTTACATTTCACTTGGTGCCGACATTGCAAACAGTTCTATCGATCCTACGAATGACATTGACAATCCGCCCTTGTCATGTGCGAGTTCGGACGCACTGCCAATTCTCATGACAATCGCCGCTGGCACCATGCAATTGGACGTTGTGTATGGCACTGGAAACGGTGGCCGTTTTGACGCAGCGATAAGCGATGGCTGGTGGCACTGCTTTGTGATCAGCAACGGGGTCAACGTCTCGCGTGGCATGTCGAAGTCGCTCAACCCAACGACGCAACCGAATTACCCGGCTGGTTACAATCATTACCGGAGAATTGGGTCAGCTAGGCGGCTTGCCGGGGTTTTTGTTCCCTTCGCTCAAGATGGGGACAGGTTTTTATACAAAACACCGGTTGAGGATCGCTCTAGTTCTGCCGCAACGAGTGGTCCAATTGTCATAACTGTTTCCGTTCCAATTGGAATTCAAGTTAATCCAATCATGAGCAATACGCTATATTGCTCAGGTGGGGCAAACGTTATTGTAAGAATAGGGGGTGCAAATATAGGCAATGCTGCGTTTGCGTGGCAGCAAATCGCATCCCCCGGCTCAGCAATCACCGGTAGCGAAAACGATATTGTATTAATAGACGGAACATTTATTACGAACACAAGTGGTCAGCTTTGGTATGAAGTACAGTTGTACTCGCCAACACTAGCCACCAATAAGCTGATTACTTGGGGTTATCACGATAAACGAGGGAGGGCAGCATGAGCCGGTTTGTAGAGCGCGTTGCTGGCAAGATCATCGCGGATTACGCGAACTTCCAGGCAGAATACGCTGAGGAAGAAATCTCCGAAGATCACCCCGAATTTGTGGCCTACCGCAATCCGCCGGCTACCGTACCTTCCCAAGTCTCACCCGCGCAGGCTGAGATCGCGCTGTATCGCTACGATGACGGGGTGTTGCTCGGGCGGATTAATGCCTTGATCGACGCGTACCCGTATGAGCCTGTCCGCATCTGGTGGCGCAAGGCGACGTATATCGCTCGCGACCACCCGTACCTGCAGGCGGTTGCCCTTGAGCTTGGGCTTTCCGAAGAGACGGTGGATGCGTTGTTTGTGACGGCGAATGCGATCTAGCCGCGCCGGCGTCCTGCCGGTCGCCCGCTGACGCCTGCGTCTGACTTGGATGACCGGAAACGGGGCCCTAGTACCCGAGCTGCCACAGAATAGCGCTCGCCGTGGCAAATGTGACGGCGACAAAAAGCCAGTCGGCCCAGTTCATTTGATACCTCGCTACAGGCCAACCAACCACAATATGGCACTGGCCACGGCGACGAGCGCCACGACGAAAAC